>CALBTA010000668.1 GCA_937967755.1 uncultured Planctomycetaceae bacterium
AACACACAACGACACACACACACAAACTAGAAGCCCGCGCCCAAGAACGCACCCAAGAACACAGAAGTTTACAAAGCAATCGCGGAGGAAACGGGCCTGACGAAGAAGGAAGTGGCCGCCGTACTAGAATCGCTCAACAAGCAAATCGAAAAGGCCCTCGGCAGCCGTGGCCCCGGCATGTTTAGCATTCCTGGACTGGTAAAAATCACCAAGAAGAAGGTTCCCGCCCGACCGGCTCAACCGAACTGGACCAATCCGTTCACCGGCGAAGTCGGCACTCGCCCCGCAAAGCCTGCTAGCGTGAAGGTTCAAGTTCGCGCTCTAAAGGCTTTGAAGGACATGGTTTAGGACCACCACGCGGCCGTTGAGCAATTTCGTTGACAAGATCAACACGTTTGCTCACACTACGGCTGTGACGTGACAACCGCCCGCGCCAGGCCCTTGTAGGACTTGGAGCGGGCGTCTTTTTTTGCGCGGTCAGAATTCCAACCGCTTAAATGCCCGCAGGCCGATCATCATCGGAATCACGGTCACCAACACCCCGGCGATAATCGCGATCGTTAGCCCAATGATCACCGATCCGCCGCCACCCCAGCCCCAGAAGGCCACGGCTTCGCTGGCATTTTGCTCAACCGGTTGCACTAAAAAGTAGCTGGGCGCCGAGGTCGCCGTGACGGAAACAATGATAAAGATCGCACTGATCACTAGGTTCAATGTACCCCCAAACCCGGCAGCGATTTTCGACGGCGACGGCTCCCGCAAGTTCGGCAACGAAGCGCCCAACCCGACCGCCACGGCGGAAAGCCCGATGCACAACGACCAGCAGACAATTTGATGGACGAGGGCGATCATCGGTTGATTCGCCGTGATGCCCAGCATGATATCGCTCAGCAGAATCAGCAGCGAACAGGGTGGCAGGCTTCCGGCGCACGCGAACAGCAGCTTGCTCCACAGCACCGATTGTCGCGAGATGGGAAGCGTTCCCAATATCCAAAATCGCCGGCCTTCCAGGCTGATCATCGGAAAGATAAACCGGGTTGTGAACGTCGATAGGATCAGCCCGACCACGCCCAGGTTTAGAAACCCGATCAGGTTCATCCAACTTGTCAACGTCTCGCCATATTGAAACCGGCGAATGTTGACGAAGTATAAACCGAGCAGCCCGAAAAAGATCAGAAACTGAGTCCACTGAATCGGGTCGCGACGAAACAGGCGGAAGTCTTTCAGCACCAATAGCCGTAGCTTCGCCGGCAGGGGAAACACCAGCCAACTCGCCAGGTAATCAACGAGCGCGACTTGCGTTTTGCGCTTCCGCGAAGCGACTCCCTGCAAACGGCTGAACGCATTGCGAAACAGCCGGCCGCCGACCGCAGCGACTGCAACGACCAGCAACATGGCATTGCTCGTCAGCACAGCGAGGAACAACACGCTCTCTCGCCAAGCTTGCGTTTCGCCTACGGGAGCGTCAGCCGCCTGACGGCGCGACGCTTCCAACAGCCCGCTGCTTAACCACCAACTCGGAGAAATCCGCTGCTGCGAGTAACGCAGCCTTGCCAGCGTTTGATGAAACCACGCCGGGGCCATCATTTCTTCTGACTGAGCGACGAACAACAGCCAGCCAAACGCCGCTACCAGTAAGGCGCGCGCGGCTATGCCGGGCGGAAGCGGGGACGGCCGAATCGACGGCATCCAATAGACCAACAAGATGCAAAAGATCGCCCCCAGCGCTGCCGGAATACAAACGAACGACAGCATGAACGGTCCCAGCATCGCGTAGTAGTGCCACGGAGCGTCGTTCACCATCCCGAAGGCCAACAGCATCGGGCTGCCGAGTAAGACGAACCCCCAGCAGCTAAACAACATCGTCTCTTGAAACTTGTAAAGCACCAGCCGCGATGCGCTGGCGGGCGTCGTCAGCAACAATTTTACTTCTTCCGTGCGAAACGCCGTGCTGTAAAAAATGACACCGCTGGAAAACACCAGCATCGCCATCAGGGCCACGAAGAAGACGTTAAACACCGCTTCGACCGTTTTTGCCCTGGTGGCATCGTCGGTGATTGCCGAGTTCAGCAAGATGAAACCTTCGGCGAACGACACGAACAGGGCCGCCCAAAACAACGCACACAAAACTGCCAACACGCTCAGGCGAAGCCGCGAACGGGAAAGCCATTGACGAGCCGAAGCCCAAATGATGTGCCCGCGCAGCCGCCAAAACAGCCGGCCTTCTTCACGCCCGGAGAGCAGCGAGCTAGTCGGTGGCGGCACGCTGGTCATTTGTGTTCGCCATGTTGTTCGTCGCGGCTCAAGCCGCCAGACTTGTGCGACCCGTTCTCACTTGTGATCTGCAAAAACAACTGCTCCAGCGTCGTGTCATGCTGCTTCAACTGGGTTCGCAGTTCGGCCACGGTTCCCAGGAACTGCAACTTCCCGTGATCGACAATTCCCACCCGGTCGGCGATTTCCTCAGCAACCGCCAACGTATGGGTCGACATGAAGACCGTCGCGCCCTCGCTGGCTTGCCTTCGCAAAAGATCCTTCACCAGACGCATGCTCCGCGGGTCAAGCCCGACCATCGGTTCGTCCACAATCAGCGCTTTGGGGCGATGCACCAACGCGGCGGCAAAAACGGTTCGCTGCTTCATGCCGTGCGAATAGTTCTCGGTCAATTGGTCAACGAACTCGCTCAGTTCAAATGTTTCGATCTGCTGCTCGACGTTATCCGCCGCCTGCTGCCGCGATAACCCATACATGCTGGCGATGAATTGCAGCGTCTCTCTGCCAGACAACTTGTCGTAAAGATGCGGTTGATCGGGCACGTAGCCGACTTGCAAATTCGCGTGCCGCGGCTCGTGGACGACATCATGGCCGCAAATCGTGATCGTGCCCGCGTTCGGCTGCAGCAGGCTGACCATCATCTTGATCGACGTGGTCTTCCCCGCGCCGTTGGGACCAAGAAACGCCAGCACTTCACCAGGCTGCGCGGTCAGCGAAAGGTCCGCAACGGCCGTCTTCTTTCCATACCTGCGGGTTACATTGCGGATTTC
>CALBTA010000669.1 GCA_937967755.1 uncultured Planctomycetaceae bacterium
AGGCAAACTGCACCCCTTTGCCGACAGCCGACGCGGTCAACTGCACCGCCGCCGGCGCGCTGGCCAGCGCGACGAAGTAGACCCACGTCACCAGCGACGGCAGCAGCATCGCCGTCGTCAGCACGCCCCAGAAGAGCGTAGAGTTAGGTCGCCCGTTCTCAGATGGGGAAGTGGTCATTCGATAGGGGCAGAGGGATTTGGGATGAACTCAACTTCTTCTCTCTTCACTCTTCCCCCTTCACTCTTCTCTCTACTTCCGCGGCAATTTGATGACCCCATCCCAGTCAGGCGGTGGCTCGTAGTTGTTTTGTGCGATGAAAATGGTCAGAAAGTCCTTCGCGCGATCGGGACCGGGGACATTTTCCAGCAGTTCCAACGCGGTGGACCAATCGCCTTGGGCGACCGCATCGACGGCCGCTTCGAAGTTTTGCAGCCCTTCGTCGTCGAACTGCGGTGCGTCCTCGGGCGGTGGCAGCAGATGGCTGACTTCAATCGCTTTGGAAACGCCGTAGGGGATGACTCGACCCATCCGCCGCTGTCGGCCTTCGGATGCGGGTAAGCCGTCGGCGACGCAGCGGCTGGTGGCGCCGTCAATAAGAATCTGCACGCCGAGTTGCTTGGTCATCGTTTCCAGCCGAGCCCCCAGATTCACCACCGGCCCCAGCACGCCCACTTTCGCCTGTTCGGGGGCGCCAATCTTCCCGGCAATCGCCTGCCCATGGGCAATGCCGATGCCGACACGAAAGCCGGAGAGCGGGTGCGCCTCGTCCTCACGGGCCTGCTCGAGTGCCTTCTGAATCGCCAGCGCCGCCCGGCAGGCCTGCAGCGGGCCGTCTTCCGGTTCGATGGGCCAGCCCCAAAAGGCCAACGCGGCATCGCCCTGGAAGTCGGCAATGACGCCGTCGTGGGCGATGATCTGGCGCGTCATCAGGCCCAACGCTTCGCTGGTGCGTTGCATCAGGCCTTCGAGGTTGTCGGCCGCGTCCTCCGCTTTTTGCGAGAAACCACGGATGTCGCAGAAGAGTACCGTGATTTCCCGCAGCGTCGGCTTAAGCAATTCATCCGCCTGCGGGCCGGAGAGGGCGTGCATGACAGCCGGCGAGAAGAACTGCCGCAGCCCCGCCTGCTGTTGCTCCAGGCCTTGCAATTTGCGAATGGCTCCGGTCGTTTGGGCAATGAGTTCGGCGAAGCGGACATCGCCGGTCAGATCGCTTTCGGACTTGATCCCGCCGAGGAACTTGCCGGTGATGTAGAGGCACCAGCCGCTGCCGGCGGGCTGGGCAATGGGCGTGCAGATCGCCCAATCGAGATCGGCAGTGACGGTGAAAACAGGATCGCCTTCATCCAGCTTCGCCCAGGTGTGCTGTTTGGTTTCGCCTGACTCGAGGGCCGCTTTGATCAGCCGATTGCTGGGCCGGAATCGCATCTTGCTGTCTTCGCGGGCGTCCCAATAGAGCTTTGCGGGCGACCGGGCATCAGGGTCGCTGGCCAGATCGAACTGGGCAACCGCCGCAGCCGAGGCGTAGGGAATTCCCGCCAGCAGCAACTTCACCAGTGCCTGCCCGAACTCCTCGTCGGTGCTGGCGACCGAAATGACCTCAGGCAAATCGCACAGCACTTCGAGGCGATGGTCGGCGTGCTCGAAACTTTGCGTTCGCAGTTCGTCCCGCGTATAGGTGCGTTCGACAATTGACTCTTCCGATGGAGAAGCGAAGTCAATCTTAATGAAGCGGAAGTTCGTCTTGCCGATGCGGAATTCGTCATCCACTTCGATGGTGAACTCCCGCGACGGCCGCCCTTGGTGATAGGCCGGGTTGGTCGCTTCTTCCACACAGGCGACGCGCAACTTCTCGCCGGACAGCGTGGTGTCGGCATGCTCCCGCGAGATATAAAGATCCCACGGCACCTGCCAGCCATTTCGCGGCGCGCGGCCCAGGCGAATCGTCTGGCCAGCGGGAATGGCGCGGCTGAACGATTGGCCCGCTTCGGTGCCATTGGCGACAAGGTGAAACAAGACGGTTCTCTGCGGCGGTTACAAATGGAATAAACGGCAAGCGTTGCCAGATTCAATTGTGCCATGGGCCGGTTTGGCAGCCAAGGTCGTCGCCACCTGCGGGCCGGCCATCTAGAATGGAAACTTCGCCTGTGCCCGTTGTGAATGCGTATGACCTCCCCTGAAACGACCAACACCGATGTCTCGCTCGAGACGCTAACCGAATTCTCGGTATTCCGCCGCCTGTCGCGGGAGACACTTGAGCAATTGCAAAGCGCCCTGACGCTGACGCATGTGCGTGGTGGCGAAACGTTATTCGAACAGGGCGACAAGGGTGACTGCCTGTACGTGATTGTCTTTGGGCGGTTGCGGGTTTCGATCCGTGATGAAGCCGGTGAACGACTGATTCGCGAGATGGGCCGCGGGGAAGTCGTCGGCGAGATGGCGATTTTGACGGGCGAACCCCGATCGGCGACCGTCCGCGCCGTACGGGATACGGAATTGCTGCGGCTTTCCAAGGCGGGTTTCGAGCAGGCGGTAGTCAAGAACCCGGGGGCGATGCTCGATATTTCGAGGCTGATTGTTCACCGGCTACAAACTCCTGATCCGTTGCCCGGGCAGGGACGGATGTCGGCGATTGCTCTTTTGCCTGCCAACGGAGATACGCCCGCTGACGATCTGGCAGAGAAACTGTGCGCGGAGCTTGTCGGTCGGGGGCACAAGATCCGGCGGTTGGACGCCGACGCCGTGGACGAGTATCTCGATCAAACTGCGGCCGAACATGATACCGGCTACATCGAACGGGAAGTTCCGCGTTGGCTGCACGAGCAGGAACTGGATCATGACTTGCTGGTCTACGTCGCCGATTCGAAACCATCCGACTGGACGCGGCTCTGTCTGAGGCAGGCGGATCTGGTGTTGGTCGTCGGGCGAGGCTGTCAGGCGTGCGATGTTTCCGATGGGTTGCAACAGATGCTCGCCCGACGGAAAGACGACGCTTCCTGCACGACCGAACTGGTGCTGTTGTACGATCGCCAGCGCGAGAAGCCTTCGCAAACGGCAAATTGGCTGGCGACGCTCCGCTGCCGTGGCCATCATCACGTTGATCCGAACTTCAAGGACGACATCTCGCATCTGGCCCGGATGATCACACGCGAAGCGATTGGTCTGGTGCTGGGCGGCGGCGGAGCAAGAGGGTTCGCGCACATCGGCGTACTGCGCGCGATGGAAGAAGCGAACATGCCGATCGACTTGATCGGCGGGACCAGCATGGGATCGATCGTGGCCGCGCAATGCGCGGCTGGCTGGTCGTGGGAGCAAGTTCGCGACAACTGCCGTAGGGCGTTCATCGCCGGTGGTTCGTTGGATGACTATACGGTGCCGATCATGGCGCTGTTGCGTGGGCGGCGTTACAAGCGAATGCTGACGAAACTGTTTGGCGATTTGCGGATCGAAGACTTTCCACGGCCGTTCTATTGCTGTTCTACGAACCTCACGCGATCGATCGGCATCGTGCATACCGAAGGTCTTGCCCATCAATGGGTGGGAGCGAGCATCGCCGTGCCAGGGCTGGGACCACCGGTGTTTCACGAGCGCGAAGTGCTCGTCGATGGCGGTGTTGTGAATAACCTTCCGGCCGATGTGATGCTGGAGCGTGGCCGGGGGCCGGTGATCGCTGTGAGCGTCACGCCAGATACCGAATTGCCGCTCGACGACGACTATCCGGATATGATTTCGCCTTGGAAAGTCCTCTTCAGCCGGTTGAATCCCTTTGGCAAGACGCTGAACGTACCCGGCATTGGCAGCATCTTGATGCAAACCGCCTGGATTTCACAGGCGACCGCCGGCGCGAAGATTAAGCGGCAGGTTGATGTGTTTATCGAACCGCCCGTCAGCCAGTTTCGTTTGCGAGACTGGCACGCCCTGGATGAACTAATCGAGATCGGCTACCGTGACGCACAGGAAAAGCTTGCGACGTGGAAAGAACAAAGTAGCCAAAGGTGAACTGCAAACAAATCGCTGTTCACGGAATTCCTCTACGCAATAAATCGATTGGTTCGATCTTATCGATATTGACGGGGCAGCACGTCAATCGGCGACCTACACTCGTACGGGGAGATTTTGCCAATTTGTTTCACGAT
Source organism: uncultured Planctomycetaceae bacterium (assembly GCA_937967755.1). GTDB lineage: Bacteria > Planctomycetota > Planctomycetia > Pirellulales > Pirellulaceae > CALBTA01. The sequence goes on from CALBTA010000669.1 coordinate 4,135, forward strand.
TGGGGCGTGGATGATGAGCACACTTACACCTGAGGCCGAACGCGTTGACGCTTCTGAGGGCATGTCGTGTTGTTCAAGTTGCCAAACCGCTTTGCCGTTGCGCTCGCCGAAATCATCAGAGCTACCCGTGAGGTGGGAGTGCGCTCGCTGTGGGGCGCAATTGACCGGCGTTTTAGATGAACAGGCCACCGGCGATGTGCATTTCAACGTCTATCCGGCGCCGGTGAATTTCGCCTGTGACCAATTCGAGCATTCCCACCAGCGCATTGAAAACTTCGCGCAGTTGATGCTGCCCCGCAATGAACCGACAGAAAAGCGGACCAGCCCCAGAGAGCAATTGTGTCTCGCCGCGGCTGCCATGCCGATGGACGAGCAGCGTCAGGCCAAAGGTGTCGCGTTCATGGTTCTAGTCCAGAATATCTCTTCCGGCGGCATCGCATTCTGCCACGCCCAACCAATCAAGGAACCGTACGTCGCCTTGGAACTTTGGGCAGCAGACGGGTCCCGCATGAAGGTGATGGTCAGGGTCTTGCGAACGCGGGCCGTGGGGCACTTCTATGAGATCGCCGGCGAGTTTGTGACGCAATAGATCGATCGCGAATTACTGAGAATCATCATCTTTCGGATGCGAGCGACCACGGTGATTCATCCGGCGTGAAGTGATAGAATGGCTGGTGGTGCCATAAATCACTTCCCGCAATTCCGTTACCCATGAGTTTCCGCCGCGCCTTAAGCCTGCCGATCACCCTGGCAATCGTGATGATCATTTTGTTGGTCGTCCTGATTGTCGGCTGGGTGTTGCTTTCTGTGATCGGGTTGTTTAACAACGCGGCCAATGCACCGTTTTATTGGACGTGGTTTTCGGTCGGCATTACGTTTCTGGCGCTGATCCTCGCAGGCGTGATCACGTACCTAGTGCTGTCGATCAAGTCGATCAACCTTAATCGCCGGCAGTCGAACTTTGTCGACAGCGTCACGCACGAACTGAAGTCGCCGATCGCTTCATTGAAACTTTACCTGCAAACCTTGACCCGCCGGCAGGTACCGCGCGAGCAGGAAGCCGACTTCTATCGATTCATGCTGGAAGATGTCGAACGACTTGACCAACTCATCAATCACATGCTGGAGGTCGGCCGCGTGGAACGGGGCGATGCCCAGCGCGAGATACGTCAGGTGGATCTGGGTGAGTTGTTGCTGCACTGTGCCGAGACTGTTTGTCTGCGGTATCGCATTCCGCTGGAAACCGTCGCACTGGACATCGCGTCGTGCCTGGTGACTGGTTCGAAGGTTGATCTCGATATGGTTTTTCGCAACCTGATTGACAATGCGGTGAAGTACGGCGGGCAAGTGCCTAAAGTAAAGGTCAACGTCCAACTGCTGCCGGGCGATCGCGTGGCGGTGATGATCGCTGACAACGGACCAGGCATTCCCAAGAAAATGCGGCGGAAAATCTTCGGCCGGTTCGTTCGTCTGGGGATGGAACTGGAACGTGAGAAACTGGGCACGGGTTTGGGGCTGTACATTGTGCGCACGCTCGTGCGGCGGCACCGCGGATTGATCCGTGTCCACGACGGACCCGACGGCGTCGGAACAACCTTCGAGGTCGAGCTTCCGGAAGCCCGCCCGCTGGATGGAAAACCGGCGAATGTGAAACTACCGAATGACGAACGATTGGAGGTGGCGTAAAGGGGCGATCATGAAAGAGAAGCCGCATATTTTGGTTGTGGAAGATGAACAGCATCTGGCCATCGGCATCAAGTACAACCTGGAAGCCGAAGGGTATCGGGTGACCACCGCGGGCGATGGTCCTTCGGCGTTGGCCGTGGCGGACGATCCCAGTCAGCCGATCAGTTTGGTAATACTCGACCTGATGCTGCCAGGCATGAGTGGCTATGCGGTCTGCGAACGGATTCGTTCGCAGAATCGTGATCTGCCGATTTTGATTCTCAGCGCCCGTACGCTGAGCGAGGATCGCACTCGCGGTTTCGATGTTGGGGCCGATCAATACATGATGAAACCGTTTGATCTGGATGAGTTGCTCAGTCGCGTAAAGAATTTGCTAGCCGCCCATCAGCGAAGAAGCGAAAGCGGTCCTACAAAGAGAGAGGCGCCGCGGCGATTTCAAATTGGGCCTGCCAAGATCGACTTTGAGCGGTTCGAAGTTGAAACGGAAGAACAGACGACACGGCTGACGCAACAGGAAGTTCGTCTCCTGCAGTACTTCATCGAGAACGAAGGCCGTGTCATT
>CALBTA010000670.1 GCA_937967755.1 uncultured Planctomycetaceae bacterium
AAGGATTCATTCCGCGTAAACTCGCAACACGTCGGCAGCCGAAGAGTGTTTCCAGCGGCGTGTACTGCGGATTGCTAGCACGCTGCGCTTATCCCGTGAACCCGAGTGTGTCTAGTCAGTCAGTTCTGGTACAACCCCTCACTAGGTTGTGCGGCACACCTCTATGCGGCAGCGCAAGGAAGCGCCAACGTGGTTCGTCTATCGATCATCATCCCGGCCATCGGCGAAGTATCCCAATTCGAGGATACCCTGGCCAGCGTCTTGTCCAATCGACCCGACGACTCCGAAATCATCGTTCCCCACGCCGAAGCCTACGACGACCCTTACGGGCTGAGTGACGAAGTCAATTTTCTCTCGGCGACGAAGCGGACGGACCCCTCGAAGCTGGTTGCCGCCGGCATCGATGAAAGCAACGGGCGCATCGTCCATCTGCTGATGCCGGGCTGTGAAGTTACCGACCGCTGGTGCGAAGGGGCAATCTCGCTGCTGGAAGATCCGGGTGTTGGCTGCGTTTCGATTCCCGTGCGCGTTGAAAATCAACGCGGGCAACAGACGATCTTCGGCATCCGTCGTGGATTGGGCGGGGCGCGCATCGAAGTTCGCGCTGAGGGTGAATCCGGCGCGGCGGAAGCACGCGAAAAGTCGATCGGGCCGTCCATACTCGCGGCGTTTTATCAACGCGCGGCGATTAACGCGGTTAGGGGCTGGCCAAGCGGGTTGTCGCTGGCGTCGGCAGATCTCGATGTCGCGCTGTCGCTCAACGAAGCCGGCTTCTACAATTCCTTAGCGGAAAAGAAGATCATCTCAACCAGGGCGGCGCAACCGGGGCGCCCCAGCGCCTACAGCAAGTCAAGAGACGCAGAGCGGTTGTTCTGGCGTCACAAGCACTCAGCAGCCAGCGCGCTGGTCCGCCCGTTGGGGGCGGCGCTCAGTTGCGTCACAGCCGGCAACCCGCTGCAAATCGCCGGCGCGCTGTTGGGCAAACTGGCTTCGCCGCTGGATTTCGCGTCGGCGAAAGCCCACCGGCAATTCGTTGCCGCGGCTCGAATACAACAGCGCGGCACCGTTGGCGCAGTCGAAAGCGTGCTAGACGAACCCGCGGGCGAAACGCCGCAACGGCGCGCCGCCTAAGCACTGGGTTGCTTGCCAACACCGCCCTACTCGTCTTCCCCGTCGCGGTCGACGGCCAGTTTTTCGGGGTAGAACAATTCGCGGGCCACGTCGATCAAGCGGATCGTGTCGGGATCGGCTTCGTGGTGGCGGTAGCGCTGCGACAGCAGCCCCAGGTGGAAACGGCCAGCGGGCCAGCGAAACCACGTTGCCTTGGCCACTTCGTCAAGCAACTGATAAACACGAGCGCGGGTGACGCCCATCCGTTGCGACTGGGCCTTCACGCCTTGCGGTTTGCCGCGCAGCCCAAGACGCCCTTCACAAATTTTTGCAACGTCTTCGCCCAGGTCGTACTTTGCTTGTCGAACGAGCGGCGCGACGACAAACTTGCGGATGTCGTCCTCAGCCGGCAGTTCGCTTTTTGTGTTTCCCGTTGCCAGCGCGCTGGCAACCCAGCTTTCGATTTCACGCGCGAACCTAGGCACGGCGCAAAACGCAATCGGCCCTTCTGACGGCGCGGAACCCAAGCTACGATCGATTTCATGAAACGCGTTCAGGATTACCGCAACCCGTTTTTCGCCGTGGGTCTTCAACGCCCGAATTTCGGCCAGCGAATAGTTGGTGTAGTAACCCAGCGGCCGCGTCCACAGCACGCTGGGTAGTTCCGAAAGCGACGTGGCGAAGCGGCCCACCGGTTCGCGCTGCATTCGGTGCCGAATGACTGTTTTCACCCAAGCGGTCCATTGCGACTCCGAAACCGAGGCGGAATCGAGACCGTCGATGGTGACGCCCGCCGCGTCGTCGGGTTTGCCGTCGGCCAATTCGGCAAGGCCAAACGGGACATCGTGCGATTGATCCTCCGCGGCGCGCAGGAGCAGTTTGATCATCGCCCCCATCTTTTTTTGTCCGATGCCCTTGGTGGCGGAAAGGTCTTCAAACTGTAGCTGCAGCAAATCCTTCAGCGGCCGGTCCAGCAGCGCCAGCGGCAAGCGGCGATCGTTCGGCAACGCCCAATAGGCCAGCGGGCGCTGCAAGTGTTGCTCTTCTTTTTCGCTGAGCAACGTGCGCCTAACGGTTTCAAAACTGGTTAGAAGCTTCGATTGTTCGGCTGACGTGACGCGACTCATTGCTGCCTCCCCCAAAAAATTTTGTGCCCGGCCTGTTCCAACCGATATAACCCCGCGGCATAACGCTCAAGTTTCAAGTGGCGCGCGGAATTGGCAAAATTTCATCAAAAAAATCATTTCGCCATATACCGTGTACGGGGTCGTGCCACGATTTTATTCCCTGACTTAACCGGCAATTGTATCGAGATTGCAACAAGCCCCGACTCGGCGTTTTATGCTAGACGCCACCTTATAGACGTCAAGGCGCAACCTTCTGTTTCTCGAAATACTCACAAAATATTGTCCGTGTGCCGAAGAGCGCGCTACTCGAGCTGCGCACTCCGCCACCAGAAGAGATAACGAACCGGCGTTAAACGCCTTATGGGCGGGACTTCGCCCGGAGAAGATTAGTGGTGCGATATTCTACAGCACCCGTCCGGGCAGACTTGACTTTCAGCGTTACCCAGCCGTCGCGGCGGACAGCCCGTTGCGTTGCTTCGTACCAGCTATTGGCGTTTTCCAGTCGCGTGCCGTTGACCGCTAAAATTACGTCGCCCGGCAGCAATTTCATTTGTTGCGCGATACTGCCGCGGGCCACTTCGTGGACGATTTCGCCTTGCGCGAAACCAACATCGCCAAAAGTGCTGCGGAAACCAAACCGGGGAACCTTGCTTAGCCCGACGTTCACGATGGGAACATCTACCTGTCGGGGCAGAATCGCTGGCAAGAAAGATTTTTGGCTTTGTGAATAATCTTGCGCACACAGCGGCAGCGCACTCAATACGATCGCGGCGAGCAGCAGACGCGGAAGAAATAGTTGCAGCATAGAAGACGCCTTCGGAAAACAGGCTTCAAGCATGGGGCAGTACGTCCTTCTGTCTATAAATGGCGTTCGCCACTTGCCCGCCGACACGCGTGTGCGAGCCCACCCAGGCAAGAGTGCCCGGGATAGGGCAACCCAAGAAAACGAACAAGCCGGCTACGCCGCCGGCTTGCTCGCAGAGAGAGATATCAATCAGTCAGCGTCCGTCTGACAGGTCGTTCAATGTGCGGTTTGTGGCATGTCGAGGGTTGGCTGTGATGTCTCCTACGGGTTCATAGCAAAGCGTCCCGGCTTTCCGACACAAATTCCGCGGAATTCCAAAAACAGGCTGATTCGTGGGCATTTTCGACACAACGAAAAGTCGCAAACTGTTGATATGAAAAGAGTTGCGCAACATGCCTCCTCTTGAATGCAGCCTACCCGGCGGCGGCAACCAAATTGAACCAATCCCACCCGCTGGGAGACTAATTTAACGGCTGAGATTGCGTGGATCGTACGTTTCCGTCCCCTGACCGGTTAGAATGGCCAGCACGAACTGAGGCGGTCCAGAATTGAGGCAACATCGTATCGCGAGGGAACCGTGGCGAAATTTGATCTGCAACAGGCCATCGACGACCACTTCGCCCGAATCCACCGTGCCGCGCTGGTGCTG
>CALBTA010000671.1 GCA_937967755.1 uncultured Planctomycetaceae bacterium
TTCATGTTCAACCGCGGGCATTGGAAAAAGTTCGTCGACACCGACGAAGGCCCGCGCGTGGGTGCCCGCGACGCGAAAGGCCGGCCGACCTACGGATTGAACGGGGCCGATGAGAAAACTTTCGCGACCGATTGGCTGTGCGACAAGGCGATTGATTTCATCCAAGCGAATGCCGAGCCACCGTGTTTCTATCTGCTCAGCCTCCCCGACCCGCACGCGCCGGACACGGTTCGCCCGCCCTACGACAGAATGTACGACGACGTTGAGATTCCGATTCCCGCCACGCTGAAGAAAGAGCAGGAAGCCGCGCCCGCATGGGGCCGCCCGGCGGGCGTGACGGCCGCCCAACTGCGACGCCTGATGCCCGATTACTACGGCATGGTGAAGTGCATTGACGACAACGTCGGCCGCATTTTGAAAACGCTGCACGACAATCGCCTGAGCGAGCGGACGATCATCGTCTTCACATCCGACCACGGCGACTTGTGCGGCGAACACGGCCGGCTGAACAAAGGCGTGCCGTACGAAGGTTCCGCCCGCATCCCGTTCATCATGGTCTGCCCCGGAAAAATACCGGGTGGAACGGTTCGCGAGGAAGCTTTGTCGTGCGTCGATTTTCTGCCGACGACGATGAAGCTGATGGGCGTTGAAGTGAAGCACGACGTCGACGGCCGCGACGCTTCCGCGCTGCTCGCCGGCGAGACCGAAGCGTGGGAAGACATCGCCTTCCTGCGCAGCACAGCGGGTAAGACGCCTTGGCTGTGCGCCGTGAGCAAGCGTTACAAGCTGGTCTACTCAGCGGCTGATCAGCCGTGGCTGATCGACATGCGGGAGGATGCCAGCGAACTAACCAACCGCTTCACCAACGCCGACCACCGCGACACCGTCCGCGAGATGACGCAAAAACTAATGGCCTACGCCAAAGCCCAACAAGACGACCACGCCCGGGTGCCGAAGATTCAAACAGATGTGGCCGCCGCGCTGAAGTAGACGCCTTGAGTAGCGGGGGCTTCCAGCCACCGAAGAGGCAACGCGCGGAAAATGGTCGAGATTCGCTAGAGCGACGTCAACTTCCCATCGCGAAACGCCAGCCCTTGTTGTGAAAGCATCGTTTCGATGGCGGCTTCGCCGGCGGCCTCTTTCCACGATTCGACCCAGCGGGCGCTGGCGACGTTGCGCTGGCCGAGGTTGTTGTAGCCGGCGGCGCTGCTCAGGGCGACACTGCCGAGATTCACGTTGATCTTGGCCTGTTCGTCGGTCAGCTTGCGGGCGTCGCACCAGACGTGCCAGGCGATCAGGTTATGGGTCAGCGCTTTCGCCTGCTCTTTGTTGGCGTCCCAATTGATGCCGGGGATGAACAGCGGGCCATCGTTCCACGGAACCGCTTCCGCTTCGGGGTCGAAGGCGAGGGCGCCCGCGATGTCCGCGGCGACACGCTCATCGCCGGCGGCCGCGGCAGTGCCGACAAACCCGGCCGCTTTGCGGCGAATGTCTTGATCTTCGTGCGTCAACATTTGCTCAACCAAAGCCGCGCCGCCTTGGGCGACAATCGGGCCGGCCAGGAAACGTTCGTATTGTTGATTGCGAACGCAGAGCATCAGCAGTCCGATCAAGCTGACATCGGCGTCGCCGGCTTGCAGTTGCCGCTCGACGTTCTTCGCCAGCGGACGCTGCAGCGCCGCCCGGCCATCGACAATTTTGACCGCCGCCTCGAACTCCTCCGGCGTTGCGGCTGATTTGACAATCGCCGCGGCGGCCCACAGGCGAATCAATTCAGGCTGTTTCTTATTCCCGTTGAGCCATTGCAGGCACTCGTGCGCTTCGTCGCCGCCGATGCGTCCCAGCGCCGCAATCGCCCAGCCGCGGCGGGGCAGCGACTTGTCGCGCTTGGCGATGGTGATAAGCCGCGGGGCGATCTCTTCGCCTTGCTCGCCAAGTCTTTCGACGGCAGCGCGGGCGGTTTTCGCATCGTCCAGATCGCGCAGCAGCGCGGTGATTTCAGCTTCGCTCAACGGCGGCGCTTCGGGCTCATCGACTTCTGCTTCATCGACCTTCGCGTCGTCGTGCTGCGGTTCGTCGCCAACGGCAACACCGCTTTGATACGCGACTGCGGTCAGGACAATCACGACGATCCAAACAAACAACCGCTTGCGGCTTCGCCCCCTGGCAAAACCAGCCGCGACCAAACTAACGCCACCCAACAGCATCACCCACAGCGTGGAGTAATTCCGCGGTTGTTGGTGAATTCCCGTCGGGCGAGCGTCTGCAATCCGCGACGCCCGATCGATGGCTCCCCAATCAATCGATCCGGTGTAACGCTTGCCCTGCTTCGGCCCGGCGGGGCCCATTTCGTTGGCGTCGTAGAATTCCGGCGAACTTTTGCGGCGGGGCATTTCATATTGGGCGAAACGCAAATTGTCCTTGGCCAGCACTTCGCGCGGAAAATCGCCATCGACGATAGTGATGGTCATATCCTTCACATGCTTCAGCACGGCCGCCTTGGCATCGCTGCGCGGCTTGCCCAGCGTCCGACCGATCGCCGCGTCAAACGCCTGGCCGCGCAGGTCCAACTCCTCGCCGATGGCCAACAGTTCTTTCTCTTGCACTTCATGCTCGCTCAGCAACGTGCCGGTTTTCGCCGCCAGCAGGTCGCCTGCGAAAATGTCAGCCGCCACGCCGTTGTGCGGCGCGGGGTTGCGGCGCGCGTCCAGCCCGCGGCGTGTGGCGGCGGGGATGTCGCGGATCGTTCCGCCGATCACCCGCACCGGCAGCGGCTCGGTCAGGTTGTCGTACAGTTCCTCTCCCGACATTTGCCGCATCACATACTCTTCGGGAATATTGCGAATCTTGGCGGGTTTATCGGCCAGCAGATAAACAATGTTGCGCGTCTCGCCTTCGTTGTAGGCGCTCAGCCGCATCGGCACGACCAACTCTTTGCTGGGGAAGCGAAACTCCATCGCCTGCACGTGGCCGTCGAAGATCGAACCTTCTGGCAACTTCGCATCGACATCACGCTGGGCCGGCTTCGGGTCGGCTTTGTCCTTGACGACGACGCGTGTTTTGACCGCGACGAAGCACCAGCTCTGCTTCACGTATTCCTCGGCGGGCAAGTCCATCCCCGAGGGGTAGTTGTACTGGTGCTGGTCGAGCCAGGTCTTCAGCGCCTTCGCGCTGCCGGCGGCCAGCACGGCCACTTCGTACATGCCGACCGCTTCTTCGCGAACGACTTTGACTTCATCTCTCGCGGGCGGGGCGAAGCCGAGACCGCCGCCGCCCAAGCCGCCGCCACCCCCGAACCCGCCGCCGAAGAACCCGCCGGTGGGGCGCGGCGTCAAGTCGACGACCACCTCGGGCGGATCGATCGCGGCGGCCAGTTGTTCAAAGAAGTTATCGGGCGCTTTGCGAATGGCCGGGGGAACGGGGAACGGGATCAGCATTCCGAACTCATCAACCTTCCCCTCATAGCCGGGGCGGATGATGAATGTTTCCAGCCCCCCTTTGTAAAAGACGTAGGTCTTCTGCGGCCCGACGCGTTTGATCGGCAAGTTGTCAGCAAAGTCGACCGACACCGGCGGCACCATACCGCAAGGATCCGCCTGCGCCGCTCGCGGCTTCGCAACAATCAGCAACGTAAACAACAACGCAACCAGAGCGCAGCGTGAAATGTTTGGCAGACTCATGAAAAGATTTCTCCCGTCGCGGTAGAACGATCGACGCGTGCCGAAACAGCCATGGCCGATCGCCGCAGAATTACGTGCATACCCCTATGCTCGCCGCGTGAGATTATCGCATGGCCCCAACTGCGAAGTCAAGCGAAGAAGTCCGCGATTGCGATAGTATGTTGACCCAGACGCAACTTCTTCTTTTCACAGCGCGGAAGTGGATTAACTGAACAGGAGGCAACGGAGATAACTGAGTTGAATTTCTGTTTCCTTTGTCCTCTCTGTTCGCTTCGTTGCCTCCTGTTCCAAATTCGTCCGCCTAAACATCCAATTCCAAAATCAGAAGCCGATTTCTAATCACCGCTTCCCCCAATCCACCCCCGACAGCGAAGCCAGCGCCACCTGTAGCGCGTGCGTGCCGTCGCGGCCGTGGCCTTGGGCCTTCAGGGCGATGTACAGCGAGTGGGCCAGCGCCAGCCCGGGCAGCGAAAGGTCCATCCGCTTCGATTCGGCCAGGGCGATGCCCATATCTTTAATGAAGTGTTCGACGAAGAACCCGGGGTCGAAGTTTCCATCGATAATCCGCGGGCCAAGGTTCGACAGCGACCAACTTCCCGCCGCGCCCGAGGCGACCGACTGCATCACAGTCTCCAAATCCAACCCGGCCTTGTAGCCGTACAGCAGCCCTTCGCACACGCCGATCATCATCGACGCGATCAGCGTTTGGTTCACCATCTTGGTGTGCTGCCCCGCGCCCGCTGGCCCTTGATGCACAATCGTCTTGCCCATCGCGTTCCAACATGGCTCCAGCACATCGACCACCGGCTTGTCGCCGCCGATCATGATCGAAAGCCGGGCTTCCTTCGCGCCGACGTCTCCGCCCGAGACCGGGGCGTCCACGCTATGCACCCCTTTGTCTTTCGCGGCCGCGTAAATTTCTTCGGCCAGCGACGGCTCGCTGGTGGTCATGTCGACCAGCACGTTGCCTTCCCCGCACCCGGCCAACGCACCGTCGTCGCCCAAAATCACTTCGCCCACATCGCTGGGAAACCCGACGC
>CALBTA010000672.1 GCA_937967755.1 uncultured Planctomycetaceae bacterium
GTTCCCACAGCCTTCAGTGGGGGCTACCGAGCCTTCCCCATTCGCCCCGATTGCCAGATTATCCGACTTCGTCTGGTGCCGTTACGCTCCGCGCGCTTGTAGCCCGCCGTACCCCCACGTATAATTCCACGCCCTCAGTGGGCGAAGACCGGGTCGCCTTTTAACCTGCATCTTGCCCCTTCCCCACCCGCAAGTAACAAGTGAGCAAGGCCTTGGCGGACAAGCCTCGCATCCTTTGTTTGAACGACAATTCGGAATCACCTTCAGTGGTGCCCGACCCGCTGGAAGACCAGTTTGATGTTGTCGAGGTCGAAACTCCGCTGCAGGCCATCGACATGCTTCGCGAGCAATCGTTCGCCGGGCTGTATATGTTCGGCGATGAAGACGAACAAACCAGGCGGTTTGCACGGCTCTTGCAGAACGAGCAAATCCTGGAAGGCATGCCCGATGGCGTTGTGCTGCTGAACCGCGATAACACCATTCTGTGGGCGAACGCGCAGTACTGCCGGTGGTGTGGTTGCGAATCGGTCGTCGGCGAAGATTTTTACGGAGTGCTCGACACCCCTGAAATCCTGGGACCTGACTTTTGCCCGTTCCGCACCGCGCTGACCAGCGGCCAAACCAGCAATTCAACGCTTCGCAGCAACGAGAACCAGTATCTGCAAGTACACGCCGCGCCGCTGCTGCTCTCCGCTGGTGCCCCACAGAATCTGATCGTCACGATTCGCGATGTGACGACCGAGATGCTGCAGCACCAAAAGCTGGAAGCGATCCACCGTGCCGGTATCGAACTGGCCGACATCACGACCGAAGAAGTCTTCAACATGACGGTTGAGGATCGGATCGAATTGCTGAAGTCAAACATTGTTCATCACACGCAAGACCTGCTCAATTTCGACGTGGTGGAAGTGCGGCTGCTCGATCAAAAAACGGGCCGCCTGGAAACACTGCTTTCTGAAGGCCTGGATGAAGAAGCGACGCGGCGAGAGCTAAAAGCCTCGACCGAGGGCAACGGCGTCACCGGGTTCGTCGCCGCGACCGGAAAGAGTTATCTGTGCGAAGACACCGCCGAAGACCCGCTCTACCTGACGGGCTTTGTCGGCGCGAAGAGTTCGCTTACGGTTCCGCTGATCTGGCACGATCAGGTCATCGGCACATTCAACGTCGAAAGCCCCGAGCCGGGTGCGTTCACCGAAAGCGATTTACAGTTTTTGGAAATCTTCTCACGAGACCTGGCCGTTTCACTTAATACGCTGGAACTTCTCGCCGCTCAAAAAGTCAACACGGCCCAGGAAAGTGTCGAAGCGATCCACAGCGCCGTCGCGTTGCCGGTTGATGAAATCCTTAACGACGCCGTCAACGTGATGGAAGCCTACATCGGGCACGAACCGGTGGTGGTCGAACGGCTGCAGCGCATTCTGCAGAACGCCCGCGACATCAAACAGGTGATCCACAAAGTCGGCCAGACGATGGCTCCGCAGGAAGCCGTGCCGGAATCGGCCCGGCTGGTGCAACGGCCGAAGCTGTATCAGAAGCACGTGCTGGTGGTCGACGTCGACGAGGTTGTTCGCACGCAGGCGCACAACTTGCTCGAACGTTATGGGGCGGTCGTGGAAACGGCACACGATGGGGCCGAGGCGATCTACATGATTCGCAGCCTGAAGGGGGACGCCCGCTACGACGCGATCATTTGCGACATCCGCCTGCCAAACATGACCGGGTATGAACTGTTGCTGAAGTTGAAGGAAATGATCGATCCCGTGCCGATGATTCTGATGACCGGCTACGGCTACGACCCGGGCCATTCGATCGTCAAAGCCCGTCAGGCGGGTCTGCCTCAGGGTGCGGTGCTATACAAGCCGTTCCGGCTCGATCAACTTCTGTCGACTGTTGAGAACATGGTCGAAGGTTGCCAGTAACGCCGGCGAAACATGGCTTACCTGTTGATTGTACTATTGGACGGTGTCGCCCTCTTCGGCCACGGGGCGCTGTGGGTCACTCTGATCAATCGGCTGAATTCGTATGCGGTTAGCCACCGGATTTTGCGCTGGTTGAATCGCCTCGCGCTGCTGCTTTGTATCGGCTTGGCTGTGTGGATCGTCATCTGGTTTGTCCTAACGGACCTGACCGCAGTCACGGAAGAGCGCGGCGGATTCTTCGCCTCCGTACTGTATTACTTTCCGGCCTACATCGGCGCGAGTTGGGTGATGGCCGCTTGGACGAGTGCCGTGTGGCTGATTCGGTGGCTATCCGATGGCAGGCGCGTTGGAATTCGCTCCGAGAAATCGAAGCTGCTCGACTTGCAAAAGCAGACAGGCGAGGATCTGGCTGGGAACCGAACGATCGCATGGATTTCCCGCTTTCCCGGCAACCAAATATTTCAGTTGGAAGTGCGGGAGTTGGAACTGGAAGTGCCCGGTTTGCCGGCGAAGCTCGACGGGTTTTCGATTGTCCATCTTTCCGATCTGCATTTGGCGGGGCATGTGCGGCAGCCGTTTTACGACGAAGCCGTGCGGCAGGTGAACGAACTGGCGGGTGATATCGTCGTCATCGCCGGCGACATTCTCGATCGGTCAAAATGCTTGCCCTGGCTGGAACCGACGCTCGGCAAGCTGACCGCGCGGTACGGCGTTTTCTTTGTTCTTGGCAACCACGAACACCGCGGCTGTCCGCCTGAAGAGATTCGTCAGCGGCTGACAGGTTGCGGGCTGATCGACCTCGGCGGAACGCACCACTTGCTTTCGCTGGAAGGCGGTCAGGTGCTGCTGGTTGGCAACGAATCTCCGTGGGAACTTCCGCCTACGCCGGTTGAGCAATTACCTATCGCACCCGATTCCGCCGCTGCGCTCACGATCGTTCTGTCGCACGCGCCCGATCAGATCACCTGGGCGGCTCACCACGGATTCGATCTGCTGCTGGCCGGCCACACTCACGGAGGCCAGTTCCGCCTGCCGCTGTTCGGCCCGCTGCTGGCCCCCAGCCGCTTCGGCGTAAGATATGCCGGCGGAACCTTCCGCCGCGGCAGCACACTAATGCATGTCTCCCGCGGGCTTTGCGGGATGCGCCCCGCCCGTTTTAACTGCCGACCGGAATTGACGAAGTTGATTTTGCGCAAAGCGAGCGAAGACACTGCCGCCGGTGCGTGAAACTCTTAATGCGAAGTTGCCGGTAGAATCAGAGTTGCTTGTTAGGCATCAATTCACAGCGAGTGCGGATAAAACTGACGAACGGCAAACGGCGGAATTGGTGGAGCAACCTACCGGCTCCAACGCCACTTTTGCCAGCGCCCGAAGGTACGGCGGGGTTCGACGGGCCGAGTTTGCTGTGGCACGTGATACTCGACCAATTCAAGGGTGGAGCGGCCGATTTGGCGGCCCTCGGCGTCAAGCTGTTTCGATGTGTGTGAGATAAATCCGCCCGGGACGTTTTCGCAGCGCACCTCCTCGGTGATCGTCTTGCCTGTTGGAGTGGTGTGCACGGTTCGAACGTGCGAGGTCGGGCGAACAACTCCTCCGATCTCATGCGGCATATCAAGTGCGGTGACTTCGACGGTCGTTTGGTACTGCGGCTGACCCCCGTTGGGGTCGTAGGCGTTAATTTCCCGCCGCAAGACATACGGCGCGACGTTGCGGTTGTAGTGGATGCGACTGAACCAACGGCAACGCGGTTGTACAACCGAGATTGACTGCACTTCGCTTTGCATGCGTTGCCCATCAATCACGATGTCGTCGGGGCCCACGCGGCGAACCACCCGCTCGATGTTTTGCGGGTCGGGGTTGACCTCGCCGGCAAACCCTTGAGTAAGAAGCTGTGGCTGCTTCGGGAATTGCTTTCCCGCCAGATCCACCACGGTTTCGACCCGAAGCTGCACGCTGGAACGATCAATACCCACGACGGTGGTGGTCGTTTCACTGCTGTTTCGAGAGACCGGATGTCCCTGGTCGTTCAACTTTTCCGTCACCAGGCGAACTTTTTTCCACGAACCAACCGGAAACCGACCCCATTCATGGTGCTCGCGCGGAATGAGCGCTTCCGGAGCGCGCAAGTCCGTGCTAAAGCCACAAAGAGTGATGGCAAACGAGAGCAAGTAGAATTGTGCGGCGGCCCTCAATGAGCAATTCATCTAGGTGCGGCGGCGTTGGGTTAGGCGGGGGCGTCCTACCGTGAACTTGAAGCGTCGAGTCTTTCGACGGGGCGTCAGTTTAGCAGCGCGACAAGTTTATGTGAACCATTCAGTATGACTATTTTCACTAATCGGCATACTCATCCAACCGCGAGAAGTTAACGAGAAAACGCGCAAGTGCTTATGGTCAATCGTGTTGCGACGAATATTCACCGTCGACAACACCCCCAGCGAGGGGTGTGGCATTTTCCAGCTTTGCAACGAAGCCCTTCGTGTTGTGTAACGCCTGCAACACACTAATCGCGCGGCGAATTGGCAGCTTCCTTACCAAGCGCTTCCACCGCTGAGATGATCTGCAAGTCAAGGGCGGGATCCACGCTTCGCAAATCTAGCAACAGTCGGTCTTGCTGAACCCGGCCAAAAATCGAGGGCACGCCGGATCGGAGTTGCCTGGCCAATTGATCCAGATTCCCTGCAGCAGGAGTTAGGGCGACACACCAGGTTCTCACCCGTTGCGTAGGCACGGACCCGCCGCCGAGAAACGCTTCGTCTTCGAGCGGATCGGCGGCAGCGATACACTGGCAGGCCGCCAGATGCGGT
>CALBTA010000673.1 GCA_937967755.1 uncultured Planctomycetaceae bacterium
TGACGTACAGTTTCAATTGTTTCGATTCGCTCCAAGCACCTACGGGACAAAAGTTGATGTTCGTCAAGCCGTGTTTTGCGCCTAGCTTTCCGAACATCTTTTCACTCGCTGCATCGGGCTCGATGATGACTGCTTTACCCTTGCGGGTCAGAAGCGAAAAATGCATCGCTCGCGAACGCCCGCAACCCAACGTGTCGACTGGCGCGCCAATTTGAACAACTACCGAGCGTTCGTTAAGCAACTTGTAGGGATACTCATTCCGCCGCAGCCAGCTGCCGACTCCGTACTTAATGCTAAAGGGAACCAAACGCATCACGGCGTTCACGAAGCGAACCGCGTAGCGATGAATCCAAAGCTGGTGAGACCATCGGTGGCGAAGTTTTTTGCGATTGGTCAATTTGATGTCGGTCATCGTGATTGGTCGCTCCTATTCAGTCGATTGACAGCTTTGCTGCCGCTTGTAGGGATTTTTTCGAAGTAGCTTCGTGAGGTTATGGCTCGTTTCGTCAGTGTTTGCAGACTTTTAGCGTCTCCCCCCAATCGCCGACAGGTCATTTCAACAGCTAGCCTTCTGGTCAGGCAGCAGTTCGAGATGCTGAACTTGTCAGGCCGAGGACCGCGTCGACAACGCGACGAACTTGATCGTTCGAAATCTGAACGTTCAAGGGTAGGCTTAGCATGCGGTGGAAGTTCGACAACGCAACGGGGAAATCTTCGGCCCTTAGTCCATAGGTGTCGCGGTAGTACGGGTGCAAGTGGATCGGAATGAAGTGTACGGACGTACCAATGCGTTGCTCCTTCAGCGATTCGATCAGGTCATTGCGTGAAATCGCGGCTTCGTCCGTCAGCCTTAAGACGTACAGGTGCATGGCGTGGTCGATGCCGCCTCGAATCGTTGGCGTTTGTAGTTCCGTTCGCCCAGCGAAGGCGTCGTTGTACGTTTGCCAAATCTCTTGCCGGCGTGTTTGGAAGCAATCCATCTTCTTGATTTGGTGGAGGCCGATCGCCGCTTGGACGTCGGTCATATTGCACTTGAAACCTGGTGCAATGACTTCGTAGAACCAGGAGCCTTTTTCGCTGTACCGCGCCCAGGCATTGCGGCTCATGCCGTGCAGGCTCATGATGCGGGCACGCTCCAGCAATTTCGGATCGCCCGTCAGCATGCCCCCTTCGGTCGTGGTGTAGTTCTTCGTCGCGTAAAAGCTAAACGCCGTCAGCCGGCTGCTGCCGCCGACCTTTTCGCCGTGATACGCGGCAGGCAAAGCATGGGCTGCATCTTCCACGATCGCCAGGTTGTGACGCCCTGCCAGTGCGATCAGAGGCGTCATTTCCACCGGATGCCCGGCGAAGTGAACGGGGATGATCGCCGCGGTTTTCGGTGTGATTGCATCGGCGACGCATTGCGGGTCGATATTCAGCGTGTCGGGTTCCACATCGACCAACACCGGCCGTGCTCCGCGGCGTTCGATGACATTCACCGTGGCGGCGAACGTCAAAGTGGTCGTAATCACCTCATCGCCCTTGCCGATCCCCAGGGCCTCTAGAGCCAGCTCCAAGGCTGAAGTGCAACTGTTCACACCCATTTCCTCCGGCGCGCCCGTCATGGAGGCAAATTCTTGTTCGAACTGTCGCACCTTCGGTCCGGTGGTGATCCACGGCGAACGGAGCGTATCGATCACCTCATCAATTTCCTCGTCACCCAAACAGGGCGGAGAAAAACTGATAAAGTCGTTTGGCTGATCAGGTTGCGACACGTTGGTTAGCTCCGTCGAACTATTTGTGCAAGGTTTACGGCGTTCAAATTAGGCGGCCCGCCGTTGGATGTCGGTTTCTGATGGTTCTTCAGCACCGGCCGGTGCGTATCCAAATTCCGCCAGCGCCGCCCCGGCAGCGCGGTCGATTAATTTCAGTTGTTGCGAATCAAGCTTCCGAAATTTACCAACGTTACCAGCGCGAATCGTATGCTCAGCGTGGCGAAGCATCGCGGCCTGCGGAATGTTTAGAAATGCGCTCAGTCGCTCAATGACGGCACTCGGTTGATCGACGAGTTGCTCGTAACGGATCTCGAGCAGTCGATCACTCGCGACGAAACCGCGATCGTGGCCGTACTTCGTCATGCAATTCGCCCATTGACGAGCGCAAACTTCGAGCAGTTCGCACTGGGCAACGTCTTCGTCGATCCCTTCATAACGCGGCCCCCAAGACGGAAGCGAATTACGCAGCCCCGTCATCCGCCCGGCAGTTCCCGTCGCAAAACGCCACCCGTAACCAGCGCAAGACAGCCAAGGGAAGGTTCGCAACTTGGCGGCCAGGTAGCCCAACTGGGGCGGCTCCTGCCAACATCGCCACGCCGATTCCATCCCGTCTCGCCCGTCGCGAATCAGCACAACGTCGCGTGCTTCGGGCAAAACGGTGGCGACAAACGGAAGCCGCAAAATATTGCCGACCGTCTTTTCAACGATGGGGACATTTTGCTGCGAAGTGCCTCTTGCGCAACGTTGAAGTTGTTTGCGGATAAAGTTGGCGGTTCTCGGCGTGGCGTGGGCGGGGCCTAACTCATCATGTGGAACGCCTTCATTACCGTACTTCCAGATGTAGTTGACATCGTACGGCACCGGCCGCATCCCATCGGCCGCCGCGATCAGACCGCGCAGCATCTTCGTCCCGCTGCGGGCGGCACCGAGGACGACGATCG
>CALBTA010000674.1 GCA_937967755.1 uncultured Planctomycetaceae bacterium
TTTCCTATATCTCTGCCGGCGACGTCACGGTGGCGATCTCTTCGTCCAGCCGTTTGTTGATATCGATCTGCTGACTATGCATCCGCAGGATCTCAGCCTCTTCGCGTTCGCCGGGATACTCCGCGACCAGTTTGAACATGAAACGGTCAAGCTGGGCTTCGGGCAGATTGTACGTCCCTTCCGATTCGATCGGGTTTTGCGTCGCCATAACCAGGAACGGGCGTTTCAACTCGTGGCTGGTGCCGTCGATCGTGACGCGATATTCCTGCATGATTTCCAACAGCGCGGCATGCGTCTTCGCCGGCGAGCGGTTGATTTCATCGGCCAGCAATAGTTGCGTGAAGACCGGCCCGGGGCGGAATTCGAACTCCTGGGACTTCATGCTGAAGATCGGCGCGCCGGTGATGTCCGACGGCATCAGGTCAGCGGTAAACTGAATCCGGCCAAAGTCACATCCCATCGTCCGGCTGAGTGTTCGCACGAACAGCGTCTTGCCCAAGCCCGGAACGCTTTCAATCAACACGTGCCCGCCAGAGAACAGGGCGACCAGCGTGCCCAGAACCAGCTCGTCTTGCCCGACGAACAGCTTTTGAACTTCCGTGCGAATGCGCTCGAACAGCTCGCGCGTTTTCGAATTCGCCGTGCCGTACTTCGATGATTGGTCGAAACTTGGTCCCGACTTCGGCTGCAAAGTGGGTGAGGATGTCGGTTGCGTTAACGGGGGAGCCGATGGGGAAGAGTTGGTAAAACTGATGCCTTCGTCGGCACGCTGTTGGGGCGGAGGCGTGGTCGACTGCGAAGCGAACGAAGGCCCCACAGATGCGGCGGGCGGTGCGCTCGCCTGCGCGGTCATCACCGCGTCGACGTTGGGCACGGTCTGCACGCTTTGGCACTGCGGGCATTGGGCCTGGCGGCCGATAGCGTCGCGTGTGACTTGCAACTTGCGCCCGCACTGCGTGCAGGGAAATTCGACTGACGCGGAAAGGCCCGTGGGCGGGAACGTGCTCATGGCGATGTATGTTTTTTCTTCCTGCCAAGCGGTAGTTTAGTTCAGCTTCCAATTGTGCCTGCCGGGAAGGGAAAATACTACCCGCTGGGTGGAATCGATAACCCTAGGCAGACGGGCAATGCGCATAAGAAAAGCCGGGAAGCCCGGCATTGCCCTGACCAATAAGTAGCAGGAGTCGTGAGACTTCTGGCTTGATTGAGTACGATTCTGCGCCTCCAACCGCCCGAACTCTCACGAGTTCGGCTACGGGAATCTGGGGCGCTAAACTGTTTCGTGAGCGTTTAGCTCTTCTTGCGGTGGCGAATCTTTGCGCGCATCCGACGCTTCTTGCGGCCTATTTTTCGACGACCTTTTCCCGATTTTTTCGTTCCCACATATCCCTCCTGTGTCTGTTGCGGCCGCCGCGGCAACGGTGCGAACAACGCAGCATCACGTAGGCAAGCCAACTAGAATAATTTACCTTCATTCTATCATACCGCATCGCCGGCGTCCGCCGCAAGCGGATTGCGCCGCACGCCGCAGCCTACCTCGGATCGATCATGCTCAAACTCTGTTGTACGTGGGGATTCTGCCTGCTGGCTCTCGCGCTGGTAACGCGCCCTACTGTGGCTGATGAACAACCTTTGAAAGGCGTCAAAGTCCCCGAAGGTTTCACTGCCACGCTGTTCGCCGGCCCGCCGAACGTGACGTACCCCACATGCGTTGCCGCGGCGCCGACGAGTGAGGTCTTCATCGGCGTCGATGAGAACGGATCGCTCGGCAAAGAAAAGACGCGGCGGCAGAATATTGTACGTTGCGTTGATGAGGACGGTGACGGGCGAGCTGACAAGTTCAACCTGTTCGCCGAGAACGTTGGCAGCGTGCGCGGTATGTTTTACCACGAAGGCAAGCTATGGGTGCTGCACCCGCCACTGTTGCGGTTGTTTCACGACGACGACCGGGACGGCAAGGCCGATCGCGAGGAAACGCTCGTCGAAGGCCTCGGCACAGAACAACTGGCCCGCCGCGGAGCCGATCATTGCACGAACGGTTTCGGCGTTGGCATCGACGGGTGGATCTATATTGCCGTCGGCGATTTCGGCTTCGTCGAAGCCAAAGGCAGCGATGGCAGCACCGCACAGCTTTACGGTGGCGGCATCGCCCGCGTGCGAATGGACGGCAGCGAACTGGAAATCTACGCCCGCAACACGCGGAACATTTACGATGTCGCCGTCTCGCCTGAGATGGAACTGTTCACGCGAGATAACACCAACGACGGCGGCGGTTGGAACGTGCGGCTCAGCCATATCATCCAGACCGGCGAATACGGGTACCCGCGGCTGTTCAAGAATTTCGCCGAAGATATCGTGCAGCCGCTGGCCGACTACGGCGGAGGGTCACCGACCGGTGCGTTGTATATCGACGAAACGTCGTTGCCCGGTGATTATGCCGACGCGCTCTACACGTGCGATTGGGGGAAGAACGTCGTCTACCGCCACCCGCTGATGCAGGTGAAGGATCAGGGCGCGGGCTTCGCGGCCGAGCAACAACCCTTCATCCAACTGCCGCGGCCGACCGACATGGACATCGACCCGGCCGGAAACATCTATGTGACAAGCTGGAAGGATGGCCAGTTCGCCTACAAGGGCGACCACGTCGGGTTTGTCGTTCGCGTGAAACCCAGCGACGACGATGCGAAACAGCGAGCGATCAAGTTTCCCAATTTGCGGCAGGCCACGCCCGATGAACTGCTGAAACATTTGGCCAGCGGCAGCCATGTGGTCCGGCTGCACACGCAGCTGGAGATTCTTCGTCGCGGGAACAAAGACAACATCGCCGACCAGGTCCGTGAATTGGCGTCCAGCGATGCGGCGTTGCCCGTTCGTGTGGCGGCTCTTTATACGTACAAGCAATTGCGGGGCGAGGATGCGCGAGGTTCGCTGGCGCATTGGGTCAAGGATGATCAGCTTCGGCAACATGCCGTGCGGGCGTTGGCTGATCGTCAAGGAGAACTGGACGGGGTCGACGCCAGGGATATCCAGCCGGCGATCATTTCAAAAAGTGGCAGCGACCGGCTAGCCGCGGCGGTCGCCCTGGGCCGCCTGGCGCGCCGCAAAAACGTGCCGCAGTTGGCTGCGTTGGCTAGTGATACCGATGCGCTCGTTGCGCACGCGGCGATCAACGGGTTGGTCGCCATCGGAGATGCCGAAGCCTGCTGGGAAGCATATGACACCGACAAGCGGCACGAAGTCGCCATCGTGTTGCTCAAAGCCCTTCGCCAGATGCACACGCCCGAGGCGGTGACGGGGATTCTGTCCCGGCTTCCCGAGGCCGAAAACCGGGAACTGCGCGGCGCGATGCTGACGGCGCTGTGCCGGTTGGCCTACACCGAAGCGGAATACACCGGCGGCTGGTGGGGCACGCGGCCCGACACCCGCGGGCCTTACTACAAGCCGACGGCT
>CALBTA010000675.1 GCA_937967755.1 uncultured Planctomycetaceae bacterium
GCAGGCTTGTTCGAATAGTTCAATCCCAGCGCACAGCTTATCCTCCGGAGCCATAGCCCGGGCACGGCGGACGCGCTCTCGAAAGATTTCGTCGGCGAGTTGTTTTGTTGGTTCCAATAGAAGAATTCTCCTTACCTGAGCATACCACATCCAAGTATGCGGAGGGATCGGCATGGAGTGTAGCAGAACGGGCACGCTTGCGGGTGATGGCCGGGCAGGAGTGCCCGCCCTACGACTGCACAGCGGGCTACCGCTGTTCACTGGCTTGCAAGTCAAGCGGTTCGGGGCGTTCGTCCAAATTCACGCGTCGGGCGACGACGTACAACGGCCGCGCCCGGACTTGATCGTAAATCCGCACGACGTATTCCCCCAAGATGGCGATGCCCAGTGCGTTGAGCGCCCCGAAGAACGACGCGGTCATGGTGATCGACGTCCAGCCGGGTATTGCATCGCCCGTGAATATCTTGTGATAAAGCGTGAAGCATGTCAGGGCGGCGCAAACAAATAGCGAGATCGCCGCGATAAAGTAAAACATCGACAGCGGCAGTGTCGAGAATGAAATGATCGCGCTCTTCGCCAACCGGAACAGCCCAAGCATCGACACCCGTGGGCGGTCGTCGTGGCGTTCGCCCCGTTCCACCTGCACGCCGGTCTGCCGGTGCCCAACCCAACTGCGCAGCCCGGCGAAATAACGATCCTGCTCCAGCATGCCCGCCACTTCCCGGGCCACGGCGGCGTCCATCAGGCCGAAATTTCCGGCGTCCTCGGGCATCGGCACGCGGGAGACGAAGTTCAGCACGCGGTAGAACGAATGAAACAAAAACCGCTTCACGGCGTTTTCCTTACGGCCGACGCGCACGGCGTAAATCACGTCGAAACCCTCTTGCCACTTCCGCAAGAACTCAGCGATGCTCGCCGGGTCGTCTTGCAGATCGGAATCCATCAGCACGACGCAATCACCCTGGGCGTGGCTCAGACCTGCCTGAACGGCCGCCTGATGCCCGAAGTTTCGTGAGAAGTGAACGACCTTCACCGTTTCATCTTTCTCTGCCAGACGATCGAGAATCTCGCCGCTGGCGTCGGTCGAACCGTCGTTGACGAAAATGATCTCGCGCCCGCAGCCCTCGGAGTCGAGCGCATCGGTGACCAACTTGTACAATCGCTCCAGCACGTCCGCTTCGTTGAACAGAGGCAGCACGACCGAAACGAGCGCTTCGTCGATTGGTTTGCGCGATGGCGCATTCATAGCAGACCTACTTTTTCAAAACACCAACCAGTGACAACCCCGCGGGTACAAGCAACCGCCGCAGCCAGGCCCTTTCGACCGCCGCGAACCCCAACAGCGTGGCGTTGAACCATGAAGAGACTCGCGGGAACTCCGCTTCTCGATCGCGCCGGAATATTCGATCAGCCAGCCGCACCACCAGTGCGGGCGGCAGGGTGAATGAATTCCAATGCGACAAGCGGACCACCCGCAGCTCCGCTTCCGACGCCTGCTTCCGCAGCATGCGAAAGTTGTACCGGCGATAGTGCCCGAGCTTCACGTCCCACTCGCCCATCAACCACTGGTAGGCCGGCACGGTGAAGATGATCGCTCCATCGTCGTGCAACGCATCGCGGGCATGTTTCAACACGGCGACGGGGTCGGCGATGTGTTCAATCACATCCAGCAGCACGATCGCGCGGAGGCTTCCACTCTCAGCCGGCCACGGCGAAGCCAGATCGTGCAGGCGGACATCATCCACGCCCCGGTTGCGGCCATGGTCGACCGCCTCGGGCATGACGTCCAGGCCAGCGACTTCGTAGCCCATTTGTTGGAACTCCTGCAAGTTACGAGCCGAACCAACTCCCCCTTCGACCAACCGCCCCGGCGGCGGAGCGTAACGGCGCAGCAAATCAACCACCAGCCGCCGCTTGGCGACATGCCACCAATACGTCTCCTCCAGTTCAATCAGTTCGTCGAGGTGCGCTGTTTGCAAATCTGGGGCCTCAGTGGGGAACCATGCTGCGCGTTAGGATTCCATTGTTGACGACTGGGGCTTCTGACCGGCGACGATCGTGTTCCATGTCAGCCGGCCAGCGAAACCGCCGAACGCGCGTTCGAAGATCGCATCAAAAAAACAGGCACAACGCGAAGTCGGCGCGGTGAGCCACTGCGGTGGTAAAATCACTTCGGCAAACGGTGTGGAAAAGATCCCTTGGGGAACGATCTTTACGGATTGCAAACCCGCATTCTCAAAGGCCGTTTTGAGTTCTCTACCAGTCAGCTCCAACTGATCGTCGGAGTAAGCACGATCGATCCGTTTTCGCACGACGCGAGCCAAGTTCACCAGCGAGTTCGAAGGAGACGGCTCGTTGACGGCCAGCCAACCGCCCGGCTGCAACATGTCCACGATGCCCTGCACTGCATCTTCCCAGCTTTCCAGGTGGTGCAGCACGCCGATGCCGAAGATCAGATCCGGTTGCCGCGGCGGTTGAAACTCTTTGATGTTGGCTGTGATGAACGAAATGTTGGGTCCTGCGTTCTCTTGGTTGGCGAGGCGGATTAGCTCCGCCGAGTAATCGATGCCCGCATAAGAACTGTAATGCCCAGCCAGATAACTGGCGGCGAAACCGGCCCCGCAGCCGATTTCCAGAACCCTCCAGGATGTACTTTTAGGCACAGCAGCAATCGTCTGCAGCAGGCGGTGTTTTCTGGCGATGCGGGAAGAGGCCGCATGGTCTTTCCGGCAGTAACCCGCCGCGATATTGTCGAACAACTCACGGTCCCGCCGCTCGATTGCATCGGGCGCGAGGGTTTCGCTGGCGTCACTGTGGGAGGAATTCGTTGGCAAGGGTAAAGTCAGTGTTCGATCAGGACATTCTGAGATTCGGCTTACTTCGCAACCCGCTTGTCGATCATATCGGCCAACAGGGCGAACATGGCGGTGTTCATCGAAAACAGCAACAGCAACAAGGTCTTCTCGGTTAAGTCGCGAAGGATAAATACGTCGTAAGCCAGGCTGGCCAGGAAACCACACCCCAGCAGCAATCCGATGGGGAAGAAAACACGCAGCGGGGCAAAGTACATACCGGTGCGCAAGATCAATTGAAAGAACCGCAGCGTGTCGGAGATTGGCTTGATTTTGGAACGGCCGACGCGCTTCGAGTAACTGATCGGTACGTACTGCACGTTGTAGAAGTTAATTAGCATCGCCAGCGTGATCGTCGTCGTAAAGCTGAACGTATCAGGCAAGATGCCGAGGAACTTTTCGACTACTCCGCGCCGCATCACGCGGAGGCCGGAATTCAAATCCGGAATTCGGCGGCGGGCTAGCCAGGCCGCGTAACCCGATAGCACGACCTTGGGAATTCGCCGCAGCCAGGAATATTGCACGTTATCGCCTGTCCGCGCACCGACAATCATGTCGGCGCCGGCGGCCAGCGCGACCAGTTCCGGGATTCGCTCGTTCGGGTAGGTTCCATCCGCGTCGGTAATCACGATCAGTTCCGCTTGCGACTGGCGAATGCCCGTTTTCAGCGCGGCACCGTAGCCGCGGTTCTGCGGATGGGTAATCACCCGCACGGTCGGCTGATGCTCGACGGCTTCGGCCAACTTCGCCGCGGAGGCGTCTGTCGATCCGTCGTCAACCACGATGATTTCATACGGCGGCCCATCAGCCAGGTAGCCGAGTAGCTGGTCGACGGTTTCGCAAATTGAATCTTCCTCGTTGAAGCACGGGATGATCAGCGAAAACGCGGGGCCGCTATTGCCTGTTTTCGTCGCGATGTTTGCTTGTTGGGTGTCAGTTGACATGGAGTCGGTTTTCTTCCCGGCTATTGATTCGACGGCCTCGGAAGACCGTCGTACCTCATTGATCGCTGTCTTCGGACCGCTTCGCTGGCGAAGTGTGCAATGTCAACCGCGGTGGTTGCACGTCGGGTTCCAACAGCCAGATCGACCGGTCGCTCATGTAGTCGACTAGCTTTTGGTTTTGCTCGGGGCTTAACTCGTGCGCCCAGACCACGTCGGCGGCGTCGATGTCGGCCCGATTGTAGACCCATTCCTGATGGTAGTTGTGGTCAGGGCGATAGCGAACGACCAGCACATGCCGGCCCCCAGTTTCTTGCATCTGCTTCAGGATTCGCGCTCGCTCGAGCGACCACGGCAGTTCCACCGGATTCTGCCAAAAGCCCCGCAGCCCAAGCAGGAAGCAGACCAGCAGCGCCGCGGGAATCAGTGGAACAAGGTTCCTCCCGAACCGCCCCACCAGTTGCAAACGGCGCATGCCATGAACGATCAGCAAGAAGACCAATCCGCCGACAGGTGCCATGTAATGGAGATGCCCACGGGTATCTTGCATTACAACTGCTGCAGCCACTGCGGCCACACAGGTTGCGGGAAACCAAACGCGCCAGTTCTTCAGACCGCTGGCCGACGCCAATAGCGGCACCGCGGCGATGATGCCTACGTAGAACATCCAGTTACGAAATAGTTTGCCGCGGTAATCGGTGGCTTCTGCGGCGAACAGCGCCGCGCGGCGCTGACGCTCCTCGTCGCTAACCTTCGGCGGGACGGTCCGCGTTGGCTCGCGCATGTTTTCCGACCCTCTTAGCACAACCGCCGTGAGCGAACGGCCGCCGTAGATCTCTTGATACTGTTGGTAAGGCAGTTTCCACGGGCTGCCGGTCACACGCGTGTTGTAAAGCCCCATCCACATTCCAGCCAGCAGCAAAATCGCCGTGATGGGCAGCGCCGCCTTCAAACCGAATTGCGTCAGCGATGGGCGGTGCTTACTGAACAACCACACGAGCATTGCTCCAGCCGCTAACAGCGCTGCCACGAACCCTTCGTACGGACGCGTATTGGCAAGGATCGCCAGGCCGGCCGCCAGGCAAGCGGACGGCCCGATGGTCGGTTTGCGCATCACTCTCGGCAGCGCACCAAACACCAATGCACCGCCCAACAACGGTAGCGCGCCTCCCCAGTACATTTGCCCCCAAAACCGAATCAGTTTGAAGTTCAGCAAGAACAAGATGCCACCCAACAATGCCCACCGCGGCGGCACCCAGCCGTAAAGCATCCAACACGTTGCAGCCGCCGCCAGCGACAGCCCCAACCAAACGCCAATTGCCGGATGCCCCAAGACTTGCCCCGCAGCCAACAAAATCGATTGGCCGGGCGGGTACTTCATCTGGTGCGTCGGCTGGTGGAAGATGTGATGGCCTTCAAAACTTTCCCACAGCGGATGAGTCGGATTGGAAAGCCGCCCGCTGGCGAACGTATCTGCTCCTAACAAGTAAGCGAACTCGTCTTTCGCACCCGGCACTGGCATGTGAACGGCCAATGACATGCCCGCGGCAATCAGGAAAGCGATCAGGCCGATCAAGCAAACCGACAACGTCCGGCGGTTGGCCAGCCGATCAAACTTCCGGCGCACATCTTTCCCAACGACGCGCGGCAACACCGCGGCCAGTATGAGGATGACAGGCAACAGTAACAGTTGGTACAGCATGGAAGCTAAGGGTCAGTTGGTTCGCCAGCGCTATTGTCGGAGACTTCATGAACGAGATATCGCCCGGCGCGAAACACAATCGGCTCGTTCCAGGGAAACGTGTCTATTTCGGGCATACCCTTGGGAAAGACCGGCTCGTCACGTTGGTATTCGTCGCGGGCAACGAAGGCAGAGTAGCCGGCCATTTGCACGTCGGTGATTACGAACCGTGGGTTGCCCTGCTGAATCTCCTCGATGATCTCATCCTGTCGCGACTGAAAGAAACTCAACCATACCGCCGTATGAATGAACCGGTTGGACGGGCTGACCTTCAACTTCGTGTACAAAACGTGCGACGAGTCGTCCCAGCAAGCCAGTTCGCCATCAGAAACATCGCGGCTCCGCAGATACTCTTCGACTTTGGCCAAATCTTGCCAGTGCGCTTCGCCCATTACGTGACGGTTGGCCCCGGTCGAAAGTTGGTGC
Source organism: uncultured Planctomycetaceae bacterium (assembly GCA_937967755.1). Taxonomy (GTDB): domain Bacteria; phylum Planctomycetota; class Planctomycetia; order Pirellulales; family Pirellulaceae; genus CALBTA01. The sequence goes on from CALBTA010000675.1 coordinate 5,961, forward strand.
TTGACCAGCGGAGAACTGCCTCGCGAGAAGCATAGCGGCCAGGTCGCCAACGCCTCCTGTTTGGCAAAAGGGTGGGCCACCAGCGCGGCGGCAGCGAACACCGCCAGGCCAATCCGCATCGCGGTCGCCGGCATCGCAACCCGATCCCAGCAGAGCAACATCGGCAGCGCGATGAGCATCGAAACGGACAGCACGTATTCATGCGAAAGTTGAATCAGAGAACCCTGCACGAACCAGCAAAGGTACAGCGCGGCCAGCAACACCTTGGCAGCCGCCGGTTTACGGGTCGCTCCGTCTTGCGAAGCGGCCAGCCCCTGGAAACACCAGATGCCGGCCAGCGGAAGGGTGATCAGATGCAGCAGGCTCCACGGGGCGAAATAAAAGTACCAACTCAAATTGGTGGCGATCCGCAGGCTCCACGCGTCGCCGCGCGAACGGTACTCGCCGCTCCAGTTGAGCATCATGTCCCAGAAGTGCGGCCAACTGCCGACGGCCATCAGCCACGCGCACCCGCCAGCACCCGCGATCAAACCGCCGGCGACTAAGCCCAACGCATCGATCAATCCGTTCCAACGACCGAGGCTGCCGTTGCGAATGCCGAAGATCAACCCAGCCAACCAACAGCCCAGGGCCGGAACGATCACATACGGTTTGATCCAAACCGCCGCCCCCCACAGAACACCTTCCAATAGCGCGCCGCCGAAAACGGCAGGACTCGCCCCTTCGGTTTTACTGATGCGCCGAAACCGCAGCCAAACGGCGAGCGCCGCGGGCAGCAGCATCCACACATCCCGCTGGCAATGCACCATCGGGGTACACGCGAAGTAATACAGCAACACCGCGGCGATCACGAAGATTCGCAGCGCGGCGGTTCGTTCCCGCCCGCGCGTCGCCACGTGCGTCAACACGCCAGCGATGCCCGCGACCACTAGCAAATCAAACACCCGCAGCACTTCACTGGACCAACCGGCTGTGCCGCGCACCAGCGCATGAATCCAAACCGCGCCGGGAAAATTCGTATCGGTCACATCCAAGTACAACGTCCGCCCGCGCAGCACTTCTTGCGCGAGAACGTCGTAGTGCGTCGCGTCCGCCCACAGCGGTTGGCAGATGAACAGCGGCCCGCCGCAAAGCAGCACTGTGCCCAGGGCGGCGCACGCGGCGTACAACCAAACATGTTGGTTCCCCGCGTCAGAAGTTGCGTTAGAAGCGGCCGGTTCCATGCGCGCCAGAGTGAACGGTTGCGAGGTGCAAAACGTTCATTCTACCCGCGGCCCGGCTACGGCGACACATATTGCATGCCGTCATTTAATTCCGGATCGGCTCCTCGCGGCGTTACATTGCGCATCGCCCACACAGTCAGCATGCGGCAAGTGAGGAATGCGCCGATGATAACGAGGTTGCCGATCAGCCACGGCAACAGCGGCCACTGCTGTCCCAAGCAGGTTGCCAACACCGCTTGCCCATTGATCCACAGCGCGGCGATGATCGTTCCGCAAACCGCCGGCGCGACCAGCAACAGGAACACGCTGCGGCGCCGCGGGCAAGTCACTCCGCAAGCCGACAGCCGCTTGACCCCTTGCCACCACGCGGCGCAAATGAACGTGCCGATCACCAGCACGCCAGCGGCCGACCAGCCCGGCGCGCTTTCGCCCCACCACAATCCGGCGGCCAACAACACCTGCGCTTGCACCATCAACAGCAGGAAGTCGCGCACCGAAAACTGCGTCGGGATGCGGGCCGCGGCAACTGGGCGATCGATCGGCGCGAGCGCCCATTTACCCAACGAACAGACAACCCAAAACCCGCCC
>CALBTA010000676.1 GCA_937967755.1 uncultured Planctomycetaceae bacterium
GGATTCAACCGGTACATCGTGATGAACAACACAGGCGGCAAAGCCAACAGCACGATGCCCGAAAGCCTTCCTTCGCCGGTGAGGGCTTGCACCTGTCCCCAGATTTTGAACCGTTCGCGGACGAGGTGGCCGATCTTGTCGAGGATTTCGGCCAGGTCACCGCCCGATTGGCGTTGAATGACCACGGCCGTGGCGAAGAACCGTAAGTCCAAGTTCGGTACCCGTTCAGCCATCCCTTCCAGGGCTTCTTCCAACGGAATGCCCAAATTTTGCTCTTCGTAGACCTGCGTGAACTCTTCACCGGCGGGTGCCGACATTTCTTCGCCAACCAGGTGGAAGCCAGCCGCTAGGCTATGCCCTGACCGCAACGCCCGAGCGATCAGGTCTAGCGCATCGGGCAATTGCTCGCCAAATTTTCGCAAACGTTTGCGGCGTTTCCACCAGGCGTAGCCCAGCGGCGTAAGTGCCAGACCGACGGCGAGGAACGGCGCGGCCAGCATCGGAACTTGGGGCACGATCAGCGCGACGACAAACCCCAGGCCCGCCAGCCCGCCGCAGATCATCAGAAATTTCGACGGCGAAATATCCAGCGCGCCCTGTTCCAAATACAGCTTCAGGTTGAGGAACCGGGACACGAATGCTTCGACGGCCCCTTGCCGGTCGTCGAGCGGCTGGTTCAGCACATTTGTATCTTGCGACTCGCCCGTAACCGCCCGCTTGCTGGTGAGGACGCTGAGCCGGTCGGTCACCACCTGGTTGTCGTTGCCGCGCATGAACAGGGCGACGCCCACGATCAACGCGGTAACCGCAACGAAGACAGTGATCAGGATGATGGCAATGAGCATGGGATTGGTTTTCGGTTTTCGGTTTTCAGTTTTCGGAATCTTTGGTTCGGCCGCGGTTTGGTGTCTTCCGAACACCGACCCCGGAAACCGAACACCTCTTAGTCCTTCAACATGATTCTTTCGCGGAACGCGCTGGAGGGCAGGCGAACGCCGGCGGCTTCCAGGCGGCTCATGAACGTGGGGCGAATGCCGGTGGCCACGAAGTGCCCGCGGGCTTTGCCGGCTTCGTCGATGCCGGTCTGCACGTACTTGTAAATGTCTTGCATCACGATCGTGTCTTGCTCCATGCCGACGATCTCGGTGATGTGCGTGATCCGCCGCGGGCCGCCCTGCAAGCGGTTGGCTTGAATGATCAAGTCGACCCCGCTGGCAACTTGCTGCCGCATCGCTTTGATCGGAAGTTCGAAGCCAGTCATGGTGATCATCGTTTCGATCCGGGCCAGGGCATCACGCGGGGTGTT
>CALBTA010000677.1 GCA_937967755.1 uncultured Planctomycetaceae bacterium
CAACCAAGGGCTATTCGCACTGCGGGCGACGATCTACCTCGCCGCGATGGGCCCACACGGGCTGCAACGGACGGCCGAACTTTGCCTGCACAAATCTCGCTACGCCGCACAGCAACTGACCGCCGGCGGGCGATTCGAGTTGCTGTTCGACCAGCCCACATTCAAAGAGTTCGTCGTTCGCGACACCGAAGGGAGCGTTGCCGAAGTGCTGAACTGGGCGCTCGAAAAAGGTGTGCATGCTGGCGTCCCGCTAGGGCAATGGTACCCGCAGTTGGACGACTGTTTTCTGGTCGCAGTGACGGAGAAGCGGACGCGTGAGGAGATTGACACGCTCGCTGATTTGGCCCACGTTACAAAAATCGATTGTGAAGTAGCTTCCTATGCGTAACACCCGCGCCACCCAACTGTTGTTCGAACTCTCTCAGCCCGGCCGGTGCGGTGCGCGGTTGCCGGACTGCGATGTGCCGGAGGCTGCGCTGGAAAGCCTACTGCCACGCGAGTCGCTCTCTGGCGAAGCGCCGGCCCTGCCGGAAATGGCGGAGCCCGATGTGGTTCGGCACTTTACGAATCTGTCGACACTGAACATGTCGGTCGATACGCATTATTATCCGCTGGGCAGTTGCACGATGAAGCATAACCCCAAGCGCAACGAACGCCTGGCGGGTTTGCCCGGGTTGTTGCACGTCCATCCGTATCAGCGGGACGAAACGATTCAGGGTTTGTTGGAATTGCTCTACGGCTTGCAAGAAATGCTCGCCGAGATTTCCGGACTGTCAGGTGTGTCGCTGCAGCCGGCCGCCGGCGCTCACGGAGAGCTAACCGCATTGATGGTGGCCGCCGCCCACTTCAATGCCCGCGACGAAAAGCGGACGAAGGTTCTCACGCCCGATAGCGCCCACGGCACCAATCCGGCCAGCGCCCGCATGGCGGGGTTCGACACGGTCACCGTGAAGAGTACGCCCGACGGCTACGTCGACATGGAAGACTTCCATGCAAAATTGGACGAGCAGGTTGCCGTGTTCATGATTACCAACCCGAACACCCTCGGCATGTTCGACAAGCAAGTGCCGCAGATCGCCGATGAAGTCCACGCCCGCGGAGGGCTGATCTATATCGACGGGGCGAACATGAACGCCATCTTGGGAGTCACCCGGCCTGGCGATTTCGGCGGCGACATGATGCACTTCAACCCCCACAAAACCTTCAGCGGCCCGCACGGCGGCGGCGGGCCCGGGGCTGGCCCAATTTGTGTTACCGCGGAACTGGAACCGTACTTACCATCGCCGGTTGTGGTTCGTAACGAACGTTCGGAGGTTAGCGCTGAGGATTCTGCCGAATCCAGCTTGGGCCCGTTCAGCTATCACCTCGATTACAACCGCCCGCTTTCCATCGGTCGGGTCCGCAGTTTCTTCGGCAACACCGGCGTGCTGGTCCGCGCCTACGCCTACATCGCCACCCACGGACCCGATGGCCTGCGCCGCGTGGCGGAGAACGCTGTGCTCAATGCCAACTACCTACTCGCCAAGGTGAAACACATCCTTCCCGTGCCGCAGGGCCAGCGCTGCATGCATGAGTTCGTCGCGTCCGCGCAGCAACTCAAGCTGGAGAAGAACATCTCGGCGATGGATATCGCCAAGCGGCTGCTGGACTACGGCTACCACGCCCCGACCGTTTACTTCCCCACGACAGTTCCGGAAGCGATGATGGTCGAACCGACTGAGACCGAAAGCAAAGAAACGCTCGACGCGTTCGCGGAAACGCTGTTCCGCATCACTGACGAACCGGCGGACCTTCTGCACGAAGCCCCGCACTCCACGCCCATCAGCCGTCCTGACGAAGTGCAGGCGGCGCGAAAACCGGTGATGAAGTGGGTCGCTGAGGGTGTGTAGTTTGAGCTGTTCCAGACCTGGGGCGGAATAGGAAGGTCGGATGTCACTATTAGAAGATACAGCCTGGGATCCCAAATACCGCGCCGTGATGGGTTCGGTTGGGTTGATCGTGGTCGGGTTCAGCATCGCGCTGTGGGGAGGTTGTAGCGACCTGAAGGCGACGCTCTATTCCGAGGCCGAGCCGCAGATCATCACCGCCCACCAACTCGCCAGCGCGGGTCCCGGCGATAATCTGCACGTCGTCGTCACCGACTACTCGACGTCGCGTGAAGGTGTGGGCAACGAAAACGTCAGTTGGTTCCTAATGAATCCCAAACCGGCTGGTGGCGGTATGGCAACGCTCGTCGTCGAAGCGGACGGAGGCAACGCCCTGTTCGGCGTGTTCCTGCCCGACGACGGCGTACAGGGAATGGTTCGCAACGGGTCGGGCGCATTCAACGCTGATCAACGCAACGCGATCAAGAAATTGGGACCAGTCGATTTCGACAATCTCTGGATCATCGAACAAGGTGAAGAGCCACCCCCGTGGTGGAAATTCCTGCTGAAAGTCGGCGGCGGTCTCGCGCTGGTCGCGGTGGGGGCGGCCATATTCCTCTTTCTAGGTCGTGGAGATTGAGCTTGACGCTTCTCAAAAGTGCTGGAAACTTTAAGTTAGAGCCGCTACGATACGGGGAGGGTGCAACTTCTCTAAAGGAACAATCGAAAGGCGTAAAATCATGAACGCTAACAAACGAACTTCGCTCGCGGTGTTGGGGGTTGGCATCGGCCTGTGTCTGCTGGGTTTGGGAATGATCGCGGGCACGGTCGCGACGCTTTCCACGAATCAGCCGGAGGCACCCGTTGCGGAACTGCCGCTGTTTGCCACCGCTTCGGACACGGGCGAGTCGATGTCGATGGCGACCGGGCCGATTGATGACGAGATGGAAGGCGTCTTCTTCCTGGACTTCGTCACCGGGGAACTGGCCTGTGCCGTACTGAACAGCCGCACCGCCAAGCTGGGCGCGATCTTCAAGACCAACGTCATCAAAGACCTAGGCATTGAAGAAGCAAAGAAACCGGCGTACCTCATGACAACCGGCGGAGCTACTTTCGTGGGCCGCACGGGCAACAGCCAACCCGCCCGCTGCGTTGTGTATGTTTGCGATCAGAACACCGGCAACTTCGCTGGGTACTCATTGGCTTGGAATCGCAACGCGGCCCAGAAGGCGGTTATGCAGATTGATGCCCTGCGTTTGCTATACGCCGGCAACGCTCGGGCGGTGAAGAACCAAGAGTAGTATTTTACTGCGATAGCGCGTTAAGCGGCTGCTTTTCGCCGGCGGAGCTTCTTGATTCGCCGGCGTTCTGATTTCGAGATCTTATGCCAACCGGGGGAGCCTTCCGTTGGCCCGAACTCGTCCTCCGCTTCCTTCGTACTCTTCGGGGCGAAGTCTTCTTGCGCTTTCGCCTTGGCTGGTGCGGTAGCTTTCGCCGGCTCGGCGGACTTGCGGTGCGGCGGATCGATCTTGACTCTCCGTTTACTGGCTTTTTTCTCTTGGCGAGTCGGTGCTTTGTTTTCTTTTTCGGTAGGTTCGACTTTGGGTTGTTCCGTGGACCTCTTGGTTTCCTTCGGCTTGGCCGCTTTCGGCTTCGGCTGCTTTTTCTTCACGACCAGCAAGCCGCGGGCTTCCAGCAACACGCGGCGACCATAAACCACCAATGCCAAAGCCAGCGCCAGATGGCCCAGCGATAACGTTAGGGCAAAGACCATCGTCGCCAACATCGGCTGGGCAGACAGAGGTTGCAATATCTTGAGCGCCGCCGCGCCCGCATAAATCGATCCCGCGGCAGCCAACGCCACGCTGCTTCCGCGAGAGCGCCACATGTCCATCAACACCCGCAGCCCGATGATGCCGCCGAAGAACGAGACCGCAACGAGTGACCAGCCTGGCAAGTGGGTGAACAGGCTCTTTTCGGCGAACTGCAGTACAAACGCGTCCAGCGCGTTGTGCAATCCAGCCACGGTATTGACGCTGGCCAGAACTAAAGCCGCCGCCGCCCACAGCCACATGCGGTAACGCCCCCGGTAATCGTCCATCTTGTGCCGGCGGATCATGTAGATCAGCACAGACATCGCCGCCGACCCGGCCAACAGCACCGCCGAAAGCCAACTGTTGATGCTTCCTCGCTGGGCCACGTCGAACGGTGCGATGCCCTCTTCGCCCAGCGCCGCCCGCCAATCGGGAACGAACGTATACAACGCTTGCACAGCCGCGATAGCAGTCAGGCCCAGCAGCGATAGCACGACCACCCCCAACGGGCGAGTCGGAATGAGGTCCGCAATGCGAGTTTCGGTCTCCTCCACCGCGGCAGTGGCATACGCTTTGGCGATGGCATCGCTTTTTGCCGCCTTGTTATTGGGTGTCGGCGCGCGGTCGCCCTCGGCCCCCGAATCATCCAGAAGGACCTTGCGCCGGCGCTCGTCTCGTTGTCCGCTGCGACGAAACTGCATCTCTTCCCTGATCTGCTGCGGCCTCGCATCCTTGCTCGGCCCGGTCCGTGGGGCGACAGCCTGCACTTCGATAGCAACAAGGCACGCCTCTTAGATGAAATCGGCAACCCAGCGAAAAATCTGAACCGGCGAAGACTGTGTAAGTTTTACAAGACACCAAATAGGTCAGCGTTCCTCAGCGATGCTGTTCTTCAACACACCGAGATTCTCAACCTCCACCTCGCACTCATCGCCGGGCTTCAAAAACACCGGAGGCTTGCGGGCGGCGCCGACGCCGGGTGGCGTTCCGGTGAATAGCAAATCGCCGGGCAGCAATGTGCAGACATTGGAGATGTAGGAGATGAGATAGTCGATCTTGAAGATGAACTGCGACGTGTTGGAGTCCTGCATCGTCTCGCCGTTCAGGCGAAATTGCACGCTCATGTTGTTCGGATCGCCTGCTTCATCTGGTGTCACCAAGTACGGGCCAAGGGGTGCGAAGTTGTCGAAGCCTTTGCCGAGCGTCCACTGGCCGGCCGGTTTGCCCTTCTGCCAATCCCGGGCGGAAACATCGTGCCCGCAACAATAGCCAGCCACGTGCCCCATCGCTTGCTCTTGCGGAATGTTCTTTCCGGGTCGGCCGATGACCACGACTAATTCCGCTTCGTAGTCCACCTTGGCTCCGATCTTCGGGAGCAGAATATCATCGCCCGGCCCGCACAGCGCCGTGCCGAACTTGCTGAAGATGATCGGTTCGCTAGGAATCTCCATGCCCGATTCCGCGGCATGATCGGCATAATTGGCACCGACACAGACGATCTTTTGCGGGTGCTGCACGGGTGCCAAGATTCTCGGCTCTCCTTCGATGGGTGTTCCGCCGCCGACCACCTGTTGCGCTCGGCTCAGTCCATCCTCCAAGGACAACAGCGCCCTCACGTCGCTGGGCAATGAGGGATCCACGTGCTGCAAGTCAATCAATCCATCGTCGGTTACAGCGGCGGCGCGAGGCCCTTGATTGCTCTGGTAAGTCGCCAATCGCACGATATCTCTCCTTAATAGTAACGGGTGCTTCTAGCCACCAAGAGCCG
>CALBTA010000678.1 GCA_937967755.1 uncultured Planctomycetaceae bacterium
TGATAGTGGGCAAATCGCCCATGCGCGATCTTTTCGCCATGGCGGTTGTGCCAGTCGCGCGGTGCGAGTTTGGCGAGTTCCGCCTGACGCACGTCGTCTTCATCGGGCAGATCGTTTGTTGTTTCGCGCAAATCCGGTCGGTAACGCGGCGTGATGTCGAGGAAAGACATGGGAAAACTTCCCACGCTCCTCCCGAACACAGCGTCGAGCGCCGCGTTGCAGGTGCGGGTTTGCTCGCAGCAGTCGGTGTCGCGATAGACTTCCTTACATGGCGGCTTGTCCGCGCCGCCTCCTAAGCCACCGCCGTCGGGATCGGGGAGCGGTTCAACCGGTGGCAAATCAGGATCGGGAAGTGGGCCAATCTCCGGCAACGTTGGCGGAAGCAAATCGTCTAGCGCCGAAGGGGGATCGGTCGCCGGTGGAGTGTCGGTGTCAGCCGGTACTGTTTCCGGCAAGATAGGCTGACCGAGGTCCGGTTCGTCCACGGGTGGTATCGTCAGCGGTTCGTCATCGTCGGTGAAGCGACTGGCTTGGGCTTGTTGGACGGCGGAATCCGCCGACTGCCATTGGTTGTAGGCCACTGGTGCAACAGGCGACGGGTGGGTCGGGGGGCTGACGCTTCGTCGTTGTGGAGACCGCCATTTCAATCGGCCCGATGTGGGTGAGGAAGGATTGCTGTTTCCCGAATTGACAACATAGCGCTTCGAGTTGGATTGCAAAACATTGTGCGCTTGGGCCTCTTGCCCCAGCCCGCTGGCGGTATCGATCGTTGATGACTTGACGACGAAAGCCGGGGCTTCCTGCTTGGGCAGCGCTGTGACCGGTCCCTGAGGTTGCAGGGTTGCGGGAGGATCGTCTCGTTGCACGCGCCGCGAAGAAGGCCGCGGATCGTCATCACCACGGGCGGTATGGGCGAGTGTGCCCAATATCGCTGCGAAAATCGCCACTACGATCAGAATCGCTCGCGAAACGTCATCGACCCTAGGCCGTGTCGCTACCCGGGTAATCGGGGCTGTAGTTCGGTGCTTCCTGCGTGATGACGATGTCATGCGGATGGCTTTCCCTTACACCAGCTGGCGAGACCCGCAAAAACCGCGCGTCCCTGCGCAACTGTTCGATGTCCTTGGCTCCACAATATCCCATGCCGGCGCGAAGTCCGCCGACCAACTGGTACACAAACGGCCCGAGGCTGCCCTTGTAAGGCACGCGACCCTCGACCCCTTCGGGCACCAGCTTCCCCGTTTCCTTAGTCTTCCCTTGGCGGTAGCGTTCGCTGGAACCCTTGACCATGGCCCCCATCGAACCCATCCCGCGATAAACTTTGAACGTTCGCCCTTGGTACAAAATCAATTCGCCCGGGCTTTCTTCCAACCCCGCGAACAACCCGCCAATCATCACGGCGTGGGCACCCGAGGCAATCGCTTTGGTAATGTCTCCTGAATAACGGATGCCGCCGTCGGCGATCAGCGGAACGTTCGCATCCCGCGCGACGGAAGCCGCGTGTTGTATGGCTGTCACTTGCGGAACGCCAACGCCCGAGATCATTCGCGTGGTGCAAATCGATCCCGGCCCGATGCCGACCTTCACCGCATTGGCTCCCGCGTCGATCAGATCGCGCGCTCCTTCGGCCGTGGCGACGTTGCCGGCAACGACGTCAATGTCCCATTTACTTTTGATCTCCCGAACGGTTTCGATCACATTCTTCGAATGCCCGTGAGCGCTGTCGACGATCAACACGTCGACATCCTCTTTGATAAGTCGCTCGGCACGTTCCAAATCGTGCACGCCCACGGCCGCCCCGACCCGCAGCCGACCCTGCCTGTCCTTGCAGGCGTTGGGGAAGCTGTTCATCATGTCGATGTCGCGCATCGTGATGAGGCCGGTCAGTCTGTTATTTTCGTCAACCAGTAAAAGCTTCTCCACCTTTTTAGCCGTTAATATCCGTTCAGCTTCCGCAAGCGTTACATTTCCGCGCGCCGTCACCAGGTTGTCACGCGTCATCACGCTAGCGATCGGCTCGTCGGCCGTTTCCAAGAACCGCAAATCACGCCGGGTTAAAATGCCCGCTAGCGTTCCATCCGCATTCACAATCGGAAAGCCCGAAACCTTCTGGTTCTCCATCATCTCCCGCGCCCGAGAGACGGGGGCATCGGGCGTCAGCGTGATTGGGTCTTCGATGATTCCGTTGGCGCTCCGTTTGACCTTGTAAACCTCCTCTGCCTGACGGTCGACCGACAGGTTCTTATGCACCACGCCCAAACCGCCCTCTTTGGCCAGCGCGATGGCCATGGCGCTTTCGGTCACCGTGTCCATCGGCGACGATAGCATCGGGATGTTCAGACGAATATTCTGCGTCAACTGCGTGCCGACATCAACCTCCGCCGGCACGACCTCGCTGTACCGCGGTGCCAGCAGCACGTCGTCGAACGTAATCGCCACAGCGATCTTCTCGTCCATAAATGAAACCTCCTAACCGTGTGCATCGAATCTTGCATTATCAGCGCTGGCCCAAAACCTGACAACCGGCACGCCTCGGCCCAGTAGGACGGGTTTGGAACCCGTCTTAGCGACGCATTTCCCTCCCCACCAATGGCCATCGCGCGCTGACACATTTTTGCATCTTGTCAGCGCGCGCTACTATTGCGTCAAAGCGTGGATTTCGGATGGATCAATGGTTGGACAGTTTTTCTTTTCCGTCAGGGAGGATGGAGTATGCCAGCGAAGATCTACGTTTTGAAGTTGACCGCGGATGAAAGAGCCGAGTTGGAAGCGGTGGTGAACACCGGCAAAACTGAGGGTTGGAAGATGCAACGGGCGCAAGCTTTGTTGAAATGCGACCAAGGCTCTGCGGGTCCGGGTTGGATCGATGATGATATCGCCCAGGCGTTTGGTTGCACGCGCCGTAGTGTCGAGAATTGGCGTAAGCAGGCGGTCGAAGAAGGCCCGCTGTCACTGCTAACGCGAAAGCCGCGCAGCGACAAAGGCAAAACCAAACTCGACGGTGAGGGAGAAGCACAACTGGTCAAGCTGGCTTGCTCGAAAGCGCCCGCGGGATATGCCCGTTGGTCGCTACGGTTGCTGGCGGGAAAGCTAGTCGAACTGCGTGGTGGATTCGATTTCTCATGAATCCGTGCGGAATGTGATGAAAAGAACGAAATCAAGCCGTGGCTGAAACAGATGTGGTGCACGAGCGCCTGAGCAGGATGCCTCGTTTGTCTGCCAAATGGAGCAGGTGTTAGAGGTTTACAAGCGCCCCCTACGACCCGCAGCGTCCGGTGGTTTGCATGGACGAGCAGCCCAAGCAATTGATTTCGGAAGTGAGTCAGCCGCTACCCACCAAGTCGGGGCAACCAGCGTGTGTGGATTACGAATACGTTCGCGAGGGTTGCTGCAATGTTTGGATGTTTGTAGAGCCGTTGGGCGGATGGCGAAGCGTCCGCGTGAGCCAAACGAAGAAAGCGTTGGATTGGGCGCATCAAGTCCAGCAACTGGTCGACGATCCGCGTTACGCGGACGCCGAGCGGATCACGTTGGTTTGCGACAACCTCAACCCGCACAACTTCGCCTCGCTGTACAAGGCCTTCCCGCCGGAGGAAGCGTTGCGAATAACGCACAAATTGGAAATGATTCACACGCCCAAACACGGGAGTTGGCTCAACGTCGCCGAATCCGAGTTAAGCGTACTAACGCGCCAATGCCTTGGTCGCCGCATCGCCCGACAAGAAAATCGCTATGACGATTCGCAGCCTTTGTCGTGGCTGGCAGCCCCCTGGACGAGAATACCCTACCCCACGTCGCCGAGGGCCAGTGATTTTCCGTAGCGGCGGTGGACCATCTCGCGCAGGCGAGCGAAGTTGTCGCTTTTCCAAGCGGCTTGATCGTTGACCAGCGCCCAGGCGTCAGTGCGGGTTTCTTCGAGAACGTCGGTGTCGCGGTGCAGATCGGCGATCATCAGCGGCGGCATGCCGTGTTGTTTTGTGCCGAGCAAATCACCGGGTCCGCGCATTTGGAAATCAAGCTCGGCCAGGGCGAAGCCGTCGGTCGTTTCCGCCAGGGCGGCGACGCGTTTGCTCGCCTCGGCATCTTCCGTGTTGGCGAAGATGCACACGTAGCCCGGTTGCGTGCCGCGGCTGACCCGACCGCGTAGTTGGTGAAGCTGCGCCAGACCGAAGCGGTGGCCGTCTTCGATGGTCATCACCGTGGCGTTGGGTACGTCGACGCCCACTTCCACAACGCTGGTGGCAATCAGCACCTGCGTATCGCCGCGGACGAAGGCGTCCATCGCGGCCTGTTTTTCAGCAGGGTTCAACCGGCCGTGAATCAGGTCGACCCGAAAATCAGCCAACTCGCCGTTGGACAAATTTTCAAACGCCGCCGCAACTGATGCGACGTTGTCGCGCGTATCCCCCTCTCCCACACCTTCTTCATTGTTTGCGAGAGGGCCGGGGTGAGGGCCGTCAGAGGCTGAGACTTCGCGCTGCTCAATCACCGGCGCAACCACATACCCCTGCCGGCCCTCGCGAAGTTTCTGGCGGAAGAAATCCCACCAACGCCCGCGGGAATGGGGCGAATCGGAAAGCGTATTCTCCGCATCCCCCGGAGAAATCACATAAGTGTTCACCGGCTGCCGGCCCGGCGGAGCGTGACGCAGCGTCGAAACATCAAGATCGCCAAACAGGCTCATCGTCACCGTTCGCGGAATAGGCGTGGCGGTCATTAGTAATGTGTGGGGAAGCATTTGTCTGGACCCCTCACCCTGCCTTCTCCCTGGGGGAGAGGGTTCAAATGTTGACCCCTCGCCATGCCCTCTCCCTGAGGAAGAGGATTCTTTGCTTCCTTGCCGCAGCATCGCTCGCTGCCGGACGCCGAACTTATGCTGCTCATCAATCACAACCAAACCAAGGTTGGCAAACTGCACATCGGCGCTGACGACGGCATGGGTGCCGACGACGATATCGGTCTCGCCCGCGGCGATGGCCGCCAGCGCATCGCGGCGCTGGGCCGCGGTGATCGAACCGGTCAACAGCGTCAGCCGCACGCGTGAAGGCGCGTTGGTTGAAACGCCGCCTTGCACGTTGGCCTGCGCCGGGTTCAACAGTTCGTTCAGCGTGCGCCAGTGCTGCCTGGCGAGGACTTCGGTCGGAGCCATCACCGCGGCTTGATGCCCGCCGGCGACCGCCACCAGCATGGCGTACACAGCCACCGCCGTCTTGCCGCTGCCGACTTCGCCATGCAGCAAGCGATTCATCGGAACCGCGCGGTCCATGTCAGCCGTGATTTCTTTGACCGCCTGCTGTTGATCTTCGGTCAAATCGAACGACAACCGGTCACGAATGCGGGCGTCGATCAGCGCGGTGGTGGTTAGCCGCGAAGCGACAAAATCTGTCTCGAGCGACCGCTTCCGAAGCGCCAGCGCCAACTGCAAGACGAGCAATTCCTGGTAGATAAAACGCCGTCGCGCCGATTCCAAGTGTTCTTCATCGCTGGGAAAATGCACGCCGCGAATCGCTGGTTCAATCGCCAGCAGATTGTGCTGCCCGCGGAATGCATCGTCGAACGTCTCTTCCAACAGCGGCCCGTACTCGTCCACCACGTGCGTGGCGATCTTCCGCATCTGATGCTGCCGCAGCCCTTCGGTCAGCGGGTAAACCGGTAGGATGCTGCCATCGCCTGCCGCTTCGTCGTCGCCCAGCTGCGTGATGGCGGGGTGGTGCATTTCAGGCCGCAGCCCGTTGATGTTGACCGTACCGGTTAGCACCAGCCGCTGGCCATTGAAGAAACGCCGCTGCATGTATGGCTGATTGAACCAAACGGCCCGCAGGTGTTCGGTATCATCTTTGACCAGCACGCCGAGGTACGTTTTGCCCGGGCCGGTGTTGCGGAGTTCGACCTCTTCTACCGTGCCGCAGATGCTGACCAGTTCGCCGTCTTCCGCTTCGGCGATGGCGACTAGCCGCGAGGCATCTTGGTAGTCGCGCGGGAAGTTGAACAGCACATCGGCGGCCGTCTTCAGCCCCAGGCGGTTCAGCAATTCCCCCCGCTGCGGCCCCACGCCTTTGAGGAACTGCACCGGCGTGAGCAGTTTTTCGCGCGGGGTTTTTTGGAACTGAGACATGCGTGCAACCGTAGCGGGGGCTTCTAGCCACCGCATAACCGCGTGAGCGAAGCTCACTTACGCGGTGGCTAGAAGCCCCCGCTACGCTTGATGTTACGACTTATCAAACGACAGATTGACCGTCATGTCGCGGCCGATTTCTTCGGTGGTCCAGCGGAACTGCCGGTCGCCAATCAGGTCGAGGGCGGGAACGAAGTACCGCCCCATCTGTGCCAAATGATCGCGGTTGAGTTGCTCGCCGCCGCTGCGGGAAGAATTTCCGGAAATGACCAGCATGTAGTAACGCCCGCGCTGCGGAACCTGCAGCCGGTACGCCCCTTCGGCGTCGGTTCGGGCGTAGGCCCCGCCCATCACGGATATGCGTTGCAGCCCTGGGTGGGTGTCAGCTTCGGGAAGTGGTTCGTCAGGGCCTAGGCCGGCGACGTCAACTTTTTCATCAGCGCCCGGCGGGCTTTCTTGCGGAACCAGAATGACAATGCTGCCGGCATCGGGCTGCTGGCGGTCGTCGTTGTCGATGTAGGTGAGTGTACCTTTGATTACACGTGGAGTGTTGTCGACGACCGTGTTTTCATTTGGCCCGGATGTAGTCGCCCCCAGGACCCAACCGAGCAGGAACGCCCCGATTGCCACCACGCCGAGCATCGCACCTTGGATGTAAAGAACCGACCGCGGCACGGCGACCTTTGACCGATCGACCCGCCCGCCGTAGTATCCTTCGTCATCATCGTCGGTTTCGAAGATGAATTCGGTGTCGTCGTCATAGACTTCGAACTGCGAGGCGTCGTTGGCCGTTTCGCGCTTCTGCTTGTCGCGACGCATCCGCCGGTCGGCAAGCTGCAAAGCGGCCGCGTCGGCGTCGGGCACGTGGTTGCGGTGGTCGCACTTGGGGCAGGTGATGCTTTGCCCAATGCGGCTGACGCCAATGCTGAGCAACTGGTCGCACTCGTCGCACGCGAAGCGAATTCGATCTTTCGCCGTTTCAGCCATCTAAGTGCGGATTGCGGAATGCGGAGTGCGGAATGAAGAGCCGTCAGTTCTATTCTAGTCGTCGTAACGGGGGCTTCTAGCCACCGCGTGTGCTTCGTAGCCGGACTCGTGAGAGTTCGTGGGAATTCTTGCAAGTTGAAACCACCAGAAGTCTCACGACTTCTGCTACGGATTACGGTGGCTGGAAGCCCCCGCTACGAAGGTTGTTACTCCCGCCGCCCCAGTTCATTCACACCCAGCGCAACCAACAGCAGCAATACGTTGATGATCAGCAGCACCAACAACCCGATGCCCACGCCGTAGAACACATTGCCCAACGGATCGGGGCCGTTGGATGTATTCAGCACCAACGCGTACCCTCCCATCACCACGGCGAAAGCCACAACCAACAGGGCCAGCCCAAACACCAGCACTTTCAACAGCGACGAGGGGAACATGGCATCCTGGCGGCGGTCAATCGTTACAACTTGTGCAGACGGCGTAATTTTCCCCGCTTTTCGAGAAAGCGTCAATTGGCCTAATCGGGTGGTCATTCGTTATACTGGGGAATGTAGCAGGCACACTCTGTGTGCCGTTTCACCCCGCGCCGGGCAAGCGGTGCGGTCAGCCGATATAGGTTCCTTCATGCGCTCTTCTCGATTCGCATTGCCGCTTGCGTGTGTGCTGCTTGCTTTCGGCACGGTTGGCCACGGTGCCGAAGTGATCATGAAAAGCGGCTTCCGCCTGGAAGGAAAACTCGGCAAGGTCAGCGGCCTGGCCGACAACCCTTTGAAACCGGACGGCGGCGGCGGCGCGATTGACAACCGCCTGATCGTATTGGCCGACGACGGGCTGCGCAGGACATTCGTCTGCACGTATCAGGTTCGCGAAGCACTCGAAGCCGAAGCCCTCACCACCACGCGCATCAAAATCGATCAACGCGTGGCGGTCGGCCGCGCCCGTCGCATCGGCATGGTCGGCCCGATCATTTCCGTCGACCCGTGGGATTCGTTTGGCCGCCGGAAATTCACGATGCAAACCTCCAAAGGCCCGCTGACGGTCATTCAAGGCATCACCGAAATCACGCCGGTTTGGACCAAGGTCGAAGGGCTGCAAAGCGGCACTCCGTACCAATGGGATATGCGGATCGCCACCAGCAGCATCCCGCGGGCGACGCTCAGCGCGGTGCTGATGAACCAGATTGATGCGAAAGACGTCGACCAGCGGCGGCAAATTGTGAAGCTGTACATCGAATCAGATCGCTACCGCGACGCCAGCAAAGAGCTGACCGGCATGTTCGAGGATTTCCCCGACCTGCGCAAAGAAATGACCGACCTGGCCCGCGATCTGCGGCAAATGAGCGCCCGCCGGCTGATGAAGGAGATTGAGCTGCGCCAGGAGGCCGGGCAAGACCGACTGGCGATGCGGATGCTAGAAGGCTTTCCCAACGAAGGGGTCGCCGGCATCATCTTGGGCGAAGTCGCTGAGAAGGAAGCCGAGTACGAGAAGACCGTCGAGAAAGCCCGCCTGGTGCTCGCCAAGTTCGACGAGAACGTGAAACTGGTCGATGATGCCGACCTGCGGCGCCGCATCGAACCCGTGCAGCAGGAAATCAACGACGAACTGAACATCCATACGCTCGATCGCTTCGGCGATTTCCTTCGCCTGGCCGACGCGGAACGGCTCGAGCCGGAGCAGAAGGTTTCGCTGGCGATCAGCAACTGGTTGATGGGGGGCGAGGGGGTTGAGAACCTGGCGGTCTCACTTTCGATCTACAACACCCGCAACCTCGCCCGCGATTATCTGGCCAGCACCCGTCGCGACCAACGGGCCAAGCTGCTCGAAGCGATGCGGCAGGAAGAAGGGGCCACACCCGCCTACCTGGCGAAGCTGATCGCCCACATGAAACCGCCGCTGGCGCCGCCCGAACCCGCAGCGGCGATCGGAGAGGACGCGGATGAAAACGAGAAGCAACCGGCCATCCCCGGCCTGCACGAAATGACTGTACCCGGCCTCTCGGGCATGGCCGACATCACGTACTACGTGCAGCTGCCTCCGGAGTACGATCCGTACAAGCGTTACCCGGCGATCGTCACGATGCACGGATCGGCAACCGGCCCGGTCGATCAAATCGATTGGTGGTCAGGTGTTTACAACGATCGCATGCAGCTTCGCCTCGGGCAAGCGGCTCGCCGCGGCTATATCGTGATCGCCCCCGCCTGGACGCGAAAGCACCAGCGGAAGTACGAGTACTCCGCCCGCGAGCACGCCACGGTGCTGTTCAGTTTGCGTGACGCCTGCAAGCGGTTCAGCGTTGATACCGACCGCGTCTTCCTCACCGGCCACAGCATGGGCGGGGATGCCGCGTGGGATATCGGGCTGGCCCACCCTGATTTGTGGGCGGGCGTCATGCCTATCGTTGCCACCGCCGACAAGTACATCACCCGGTATTGGAAGAACGCCAAGCACGTGCCGTTCTATTTCGTCAATGGCGAAATGGATGGTGATCGCCTGTCGATCAACGGGCCGGAGCTGGACCGCTACCTGACGAAGACCGGCTTCGATTGCGTCGTCGTCGAATTCCTCGGCCGCGGGCATGAGGATTTCATCGACGAAGTGCAGCGGCTATTCAATTGGATGGAACTGCACGAGCGCGATTTCGCCCCGGAAGAATTCGAAGTGAACACCCTGCGCACCTGGGACAACTTCTTCTGGTGGGCGGAAATTTCAAACATGCCCGCCCGCGGCATCGTCGCCCCGGTGCTGTTCGACGACCGCATCGGCGACGTCCGTCCGATTTTGGCCGAAGGCCGCATCGTCCCATCGGCCAACCGCGTCCGGCTCGAAACCGGGGCCGGCAAAGCAACGATCTTCCTCTCGCCCGAGTTGATCGACTTCAACCAGCGGATCTCGATCAGCGTCAACCGCCAACGCGACATCAGCGACAACATCCGCCCGCAAATCGAAACCATCCTCGAAGACACCCGCACCCGCGGCGACCGCCAACACCC
>CALBTA010000679.1 GCA_937967755.1 uncultured Planctomycetaceae bacterium
TAAGTTGTTTCGCCTGTCTCGTCGTCACCCGAACGATCGAAACCGCGCACGGCACCGCGGAGGTGGTACGTGCCGTCGTCGTGCTGGTGGATCGAACCAAAGACGAACACGTCAATCGGCGTACCTTCGACGATCGACAAGACCGGCGGTTCTTCCTCTTCCGGCGGCGGTTCTTTGCCGTCGTCAACGGTCGTTTCGATAATCGCCGTGCCGCGAGCAAAGAAACGGGAACCGAAGAAATTGCGTCGCAGCGTTGCTTCGTCAAGGATGACATCGACCGTCGTTGTTGTGGTCAAAGCCGCGGCCAATGACTCCTCAGCCGGCGGTTCTTCGTCGGTCGTGGTGGCGGAAAGTTGGAAGGGGTCGATCGTCAGCACACCATCGATCACCTGGGCGGTGAATTTGCCATCGTCCAGCGCCACGCGCTCGCGGGCAACCACTTCGCCTTCGGCTACGACGATCGTGCGGAGGCGTCCGCCTGACACGTCGCCTGCGTAGTCTGAGTTCTCAACCGCGGGTGCCGGCGGGCGGAACCACCAGAAGCGGAAGCGGTGCCGCGCTTCACTGATCGTGGCCAGGCAGCCGATCGCCAACAAGGCGAAGGCCGTTGCCTTAACCCATCTCTTGTTCCAATGCTTCATCTCTCTGTTCCTCATTGGGTGGAAATAAAAAGGGGACGCCAGAATTGGCATCCCCATGCGAACAGAGTGAATGTACCCACCTTCAAAAAAATGGCAATACAACCGGGTGGATTGGGCGACCGGTCCGAAAGGCGTGCGTCACCCCCTGTTGGAAGGCATTTGGGTTCAATTTGGGAAGAGGGGGCGATCTGTGAAAATCAAAGGCCGTTGATGTTTTGCAAAATCGGTCGTCCTGCGACTTCTCCGCCGGGTGTTCAACTCCGAGCGGTCTTGGTGTGCTTGTGAAGCCGTTTTCCATGCTCGTCGTGAAACAAGAAACGCAACGTCGCGGCGTTATCTTGCTGGGCAGGGTTCGCTTCGATCAACAAGAAGCCGCCCGAACGAGGGTCTTGGGAATAGAGTTGCTTGATGGTCGCATCAGGATCGGTTGACTTTGGATCGCCGGGCTTTCGGCCCAAGCGGCTGTTCGCGTCAACCAACGCTCCGCAAGAAAACTCCTCAATACCGCTGGGGTGTACGGAATGATACTGCCAGTGGCGATCGCCGCAGACGATGTAAAAATTATCATCGGCGACCCCGCTCTCCTTAAGCCACGCAAAGAACTCGTCGCGCTCATGCTGAAACCCGCCGATGTTGGTGTGGTTGTCGGTTTTGCGGGCGTCGTCAGGGCCGATCATCGGGTTGGGGGAAATAAGCAGCTTGAACGTGGCGTCGCTATCTGCCAGCGTTTGCTTCAGCCAAGCCTTTTGCTCTTCACCCCAGATCGACTTCTTCGGCCCGTCGGGCATCTTGTTCGGGCTGCGGTAGATGCGGTTCTCGACAAACCAAAGCTGCAAATCCTTGCTGACCCGATGGGTGCGATACGTTTTCGCATCGCCGTCGCCCATCGGTGCGTAAGGGAGTTGTTCACGCATCATGCGTTGGGCGAGTTCTGGCGAAGGATCGTAGTCGCCCGAATTGTCCCCGTCGTCGATCCGGTAATCGTGATCGTCAACTTGCCAGTACGTCGGCATCTCGGCGAACAGGTCTCGAAAGCGCGGCTGCACGAACTGCTCGTGCCACTTCTGTCGCAGCTCGGGAATCGTCTTTGCCCGAGGGTCATCGGGCGTGTCGTAGTAAACGTTATCACCCGTGCCAATGAAGAAGTCGGGCTTCAGTTTGCGAATCGATTCCAGACCGGGGTAGCCCAGGTGCTTATCCTTACCCGCGTAGGGCCTGGGCAAAGCGGTGTTGTTCTCTTCCAGGTGTTGCTTCTTGTCGATGCGATCGTCGCCGTGAAACTTGGCGTAATTCATGCCGGTAACGACGACGAAGCGGGAAGTTGCTTCCTGCTTCGCCCCCGCCAACGTCTTGAACATGGCAACAGGCCCCGGCGAATGCTTCTCGCCCTTGGCGCCGGCGAAGAATGTCTCGCATTTGTAAGCGACATTCGGCGAAAGCCCCTCGAACCGGACTCGTGCGATAAAATCATGGTCTGGCGTTGCTTCGGCTTTGCGGCACATCATCGTCTTGTTGTCCTCCGCCCGCCGAACCACGAAATTGACGATACCCTTACCGCCTGGCACGTCGCCATCGACGAGCGCGTCGGCCGTCGTCAAGCGCATCTGCACCAGCGCGCCGGTCGACGTCACTTCCCCCACCATCATCCCCATGCCGGCTTGCAGTTGCCCAGCCGCTTCGCCGCGCTCGCCTGAGTCTCCGCGAGCGCCTTGCTTGGCCCGCTCTTTCTTCCAGGCTTCCCACTGCGGGCGGACGCGGTCGTATTCGGGGTTGACGCATTTGTCGCCCCAACGCTTCAGCGCGGCAAGCAAGCCGGCGTCGGATTCGGTTTTTTGGCCTTGGTCGCCGGTCTGTTCGATCCACTGTTTCAAGATGTCTCGGTGACGTTGCACCTCTTTGGCACACGTCGGGTCGTCGGCCGGAGTGTGAATTTGGTGCGGGTCGTTGGCCAGGTCGTACAGTTCTTCTTTGGGTTTCGTCTTGCCGAAGAAGATGAGCTGTGTGTGGTTCATTTCGCCGTCGGCCATCATTTGGCGAAATTTTTTGGAGACGGGCCACGGGTCCTTGTAGCTCGGCTGCATGTAGGGGCGGTCGGTCAGATAGTTCCGCAGATACTTGTACTTGGGCGTGACGACGGCGCGGATGCGTTCAATCGTGTAGTCGCATCGGTCGCGGGCGGAGATGACGTAGCCTCGCGGTTCGTAATCGTCGGCCAGAAAGTCGCGGCCTTCCATGTGCCCCGGCACTTCGATGCCGGCAACTGCCAGCGAAGCTGGGCCGACGTCGATGCTGCTGATCAAATCATCACGCACTTTGCCGGCGGGCTGCCCCGGGCCGGCGACGATGCAGGGCATGCGGAAGCCCCCATCGTAAAGCAACTGTTTGTGCCGGTGCAGCTTGTAGCCGTGATCGCTGAACATGAAGATGACCGTGTTGTCGTGCAGTCCGTCGCGCTTCAGTGCCGCGATGATCTGCCCGACTTGCTGATCGGTTAGCAGCAAGCAATCGTAGTGATGGGCGATTTCCTCACGGACCAGCGGAATGTCAGGGTAGTAAGGCGGCACGGAAACCTTCGCCCGATCGGTTTGCTTCTTCGCATTGCCGCCCGACTTGCCGCCAGCCAATTGAATTTGGCCGAAGAAAGGCTGATCTTTCGCCCGGCCCGTCCATTCGCTGCCGTCTTTCGCCCCCTTAAAACCCCAACGCTTGTTGCGGTGGTCGTAGATATCTTTCTCGTTCCAGATGAAATTGAAATCATCCTTCCCGCCCCCTTCGTTGAACGTGTAGTACCCGGCGGCGCGAAACAATTCGGGGATCGTTTTCACATGATCGGGCAAGTGGTTGGCGTCGAACTTTGGCCCCAGATCCAACCCGCGAAACGTCGCCCGCGAACTGCGGTGCTGATGCGCGCCGATGCTGGTTTGCATCATGCCAGTGATCGTGCCGCTGCGCATCGCCGAACAGACACCGGCGCAGGTGTAGAAGCGATCGAACCGCGTTCCACGCTCGGCGAGCGCATCAATATTCGGCGTTTCAATCACCTCATCGCCGTAACAGCTAAACCACCCGCTGACGTCTTCAAGGTAGATCCACAGGACGTTCGGTCGCTCGTCGGCGTGCAGCACTCCGCATTGGCTGGTCGCCGCGAATAGGAAAAAGAAAAGTGCGAGTCGGCTGGCTTTCAACGGTCAGTTCCTTTTCGTTTGGGGCAGTAGTCCACTGTTTGCCACCGGCATCAGCCGGTGGCTGGGCATTGGTTCAAACCTGGTTAGCCGGGCTTCAGCCGGCTACGGCAGTTCGGATGACCAGCATTCCACCAGCTAAAGCTGGTGGCGAACAACTGGTTTTCGCGCCGGTGTGGCCCACTTGTTTGAGACAATTGGCAAACCACTCCGTCCGCCCCATTGTATGCGAACTCTGTCGGCGATTCTCCGCACTACGCGGTAATCTTGGTAGACTTTCTTGCTGAAGGGATCACTTACCTGCGACCAGATGGGGCAAACAGACCATGTCAGCCGAATCTCAAACACCACACCCCGTGCCGCCGAAGCCAGCACCACCCGATACCAACATTTGGGGGCTGTTCGGGTTGCTATTGGGTTTGATCGGTTTCTTCCTGTGGATCGCCGCGCCGGTCGGGCTGGTGATGAGCTACCTGGGGTTGAAGCACCCCAACAACGGGCTGGCCATCGCCGGGTTGATCGTCAGTATCATTAGCACGATTTGGGCGGCGATCATTTTGGGATTTCTGTTGCTTTACTTCGGCATGTGGGCGGCGATGTGCGGCAGTTGCATTTGCCTGGGGATGTCGGCGGCGACCGATACGTTGGCGTTGGAAAACGAAGTGCGAACGCAAGTCGCCGAAGAGTTGGAGTTGCACAGCTTCGAAGTCGTCACTCATGATTTTGCCACCGAACCTGTCACTGGCGACGACCGCTGGTTCAGCGGGACGGCCGTGTACGACGAAGAAAGCCCTCAGCCCAAAGCCATCGACTTCAGCGGCGACGCCCAGAAAGTAAACGGCACTTGGCAGATCATCAGCCTGCAATTCCAAGGCGAACCCTACGATTGGGTCGAGCCGGTTGCGTTCGACGAGGATTTAGAAGCGGCGTTTGAGGAGTTGGATTGATCGCGGTGAAAGGCCAGTTCCTCTTCTCTAATCGACATGACCACTGAAGGGGCGACCGGAATGATTCCCAGTCGAAACGCCATGGATCGAATCACCCACGAAGTATATTGCTGCCCCTTTGGGCAACGCTGTGAAGCATTTTTCAGCAATAAATCAAGGCTCCTTGCAAGTGGCGGCGCAGCCGCGGTAGATACGCCGAAGGCATTTTTTATCGTAGCCCAGGGTCGACGCGCAGCGGCGCCCCCTGGGTCGGTGATGCCGTCGCGATCCTTACGCTGAAAGCGTTATACACGGGCGCTATGCTTCGGTTCGCCACTTTGTAAAACCCTTTCAGGGTATGTTTTCTCCCGAACGGTACCCAGCGTGGCGCGACTTCGTCGCTTACGCTGGGCTACGATGTTTAACGCCTTCGGCGTATCCGCGGCGGCTTTGCCGCCAGGCACAAGCCGATCCCATTTCGCCTGTGAAAGTGCGGCACAGCGTTGCCCAACGGGGCGAAATAACGAAGCGCCGATTCCCGCATCGGGAGCAAACGAGGCGCTGGCCGAGGAATCTCGAAAAGTTTTGGAATTCTGTCAAGAAAAGTGTACCAATCGCTTGACAGGTATATGGAAATTTGTATACTGTACCGGTGAATGGGTAGGCGGGCTTCCCAAACCGTCGAATTGGGGCGATGGATCGCCGGCGTGTACGAACCTGGAGGTCCGTGCTACGCCGACGCAGGTAATGCACCACTTACCCCCGAAATGTGCGATTTTGGTACATTTGGAGCGAAGTGGGATTGGGTGCCCGCGTTGCAACCTGTTTTGAGCAAAGGGGTTATGGATACGCATGTTCAGATTGCGTCACCGCAAATGCACCACCGGCTGCGAAAACCTGGTGCAGGCGCGGTACACGTAGTCACAAGCTGCCAGCTTGTTGACTGAATCGGCTGGATGTCGATCGCGGTACGGAAGCGAACTGCACGGTCGGTAGTGGAAGTGGAACGATTCAGCGGGCAAGCTGGCAGCTTGCCACTACGGCCCCGGGCAAGAGTGCCCGGGCTACGGGTACGGTGGTGAAAAACCGCAGAGCCTGAGGGATTGAAATGGGAAACTCAATGTTGAACCGATCAGCGTGCGTTGATATGATTTGGGGGTGACAAAAGGCGCTACATTTTCCGTTGCTTTCAGTTGCCCAGCCGCAAATTTTGGTGAGGACTTGCACAATGCTTTCGATTGCTGACCGCCGGCCGGCCCATACTTGCCAAGGGTATACGCGGCGAGAGATTCTGCGCGTTGGTTCGTTGGCGATGGGCGGGTTGGCTTTGCCGCAACTGCTGGCTGGCGAGGCGGCGGCGAAGACCTTTGGCGAACATGTGACCGGCCGCAGCGTGGTGCTGTTGTTCTTGCACGGCGGGCCGCCGCATATCGAACTGTTCGATCCGAAGATGACCGCGCCGAGTGAAATCCATAGCATCACCGGCGAAGTGAAGACAAAGATTTCCGGCGTGACGTTTGGGGCGACGTTTCCCAAGCTGGCCGCGATGACCGACAAGTTTTCGATCGTGCGGTCGTATCAGTCGCGCAACGCGGGGCATACCTATAACATGGTCGCCAGCGGAAGAAACGCATTGAAGGCGGCGACCGGCTCGCTTTACACGCGCGTCGTCGGGGCGAACCACCCCACGACCGGCATGCCGCTGAATGTTCACGTCAAGCCCGAAGCGGTTGACCCCGAGTTGAAGCTGGGCAGCAATTTCGAAACCAAGGATCTGCCGACCGTTGTTTCGCCAGGCGAATTGGGCGCGGCCTGCGGGGCGTTCGATCCCAGCGGCGGCGGGGCGCTGCAAGAGAACATGGAACTGCGGCTGGCGCCGGACCAGCTTGAAGATCGCCGCAGCCTGCTGGACGGGCTTGACCGCATCAAGCGGAAGGTCGATGCCGCCGGGTCGATCGACGGCGCCGACCGGTTCCAACAACAGGCGTTCGATGTCATCACGCGCGGCGTCGCCGATGCGTTCGACCTTTCCAAGGAAGACCCCAAAACGGTCGCCAGGTACGATACGTCGCACATTTTCAAGCAGGAAGATTTGCAGCGCTATTACGACATGAAGCGCGTCAGTAATTTACTGGGCAAACAAATGTTGATGGCCCGGCGGCTGGTCGAGGCGGGGGCGCGGTACATCACCGTCAGCGATTGCGGGTGGGACTACCACGCCAACAACAACAGCCCCAAGGGCATGACTGGGATTTGGCCGATGGGGCATCAAGTCGATCACGCGGTCAGCGCGTTCATCGAGGACATTCACCAGCGCGGCTTATCGGACAAAGTCCTGCTGGTGGTGACGGGTGAAATGGGGCGCTCGCCGCGGATCAACAACGGCGGCGGCCGCGATCATTACGGAGAATTGACTTCGCTATTGGTTTCCGGCGGCGGATTGAACATGGGGCAAGTGATCGGGCAATCGGACGCCACCGCCAGCCGGCCCGCGACGACGCCCTATGGCCCGGAAGATTTAATGGCCACCGTGCTGCACACGTTGTTCGACATCGGCCAGCTTCGCATCGCCCGGGGCGTTCCGCAGGAAGTCGTCGCCGCGGCGACCAGGCATGAACCGATTCCGGCGTTGATGTCGTAGAGGCGCTTATATTGCTACGTCGAATACACCCACTGCCCCAGCAGCAACGTTGGCAGCAGCAGGGCCAGTACGCCGATGGCGAAGTAGGGGCCGACGATCATGCAGATTGCTGCGTCGATGACGATCAACGAAGTGATCGCCGTCTTCACCGACATCTGAACGCGCTTCGGCCGGGGGTCGTACACGGCCATCGCGGCGCTGCGGAAGATGGTGAAACTGAGCAGCAAGATCAACAGTTGCCACATCAACGGGTTCAGGCCGTTGAAATGTTTGATCGGTAGATCAGGCAGTTGCGGGTACAAGCCGATCATCACCAGCCCGGCGACCATCACCGCCAACCCGCCAGCCAGTTGCCCGCGATTGCTTTCTTTCGCTTCGGTGCGGGCGAACCAGGTGACGCCGGAGATGTAGACGCCGACTCCGCCCGCGATGAGCAACTGCCCGTACTCGTAGCGCAACAGCCAGACCGGTCCGCCGCTGGCGACGTATCCGGCGGCACTCATGCCCAGCAGAATGTTGAAAAAGCGGCACGCGCCCATGAAGATCGGGCCGACGGGTGTGCGTTTCATCACCGCGTCGTAGGCCACGATGCAAGCGGCCAGAATCGTCGCGACCACGCCAGGCCGCCAGGGTGAAGCCGCCCCTTGTTCGCCGCCGGTAAGAAAGCCAGCCAGCCAGGCGAGAACCACTCCCACCGCCAGCATCCCCCACCCGAGAGCCGCCGCTTGCGACCGGGAAATGCTGCCCGAAGGAATCGGCCGCTGCGGGCGTTCCTTCGTGTCTTGCTCCACGTCGAACACGTCGTTCAACACCATGCCGGCCATATACATCAGCGACGAGGCAACCAACAGGCAGGCAAAAGTCAACGACGGCGAAAGCGAAGCACTGACAAACACAAACCCGGCTATGATATCCGCCATCGCCGTGAAGACGTTGGGGATGCGGAAGAGTTGGAGGTAGGGGAGGAGTTTCTTCATCGGTGCTTGCCGCTTTTCCACTCGGTCCCACGCTCTGCGTGGGGCCGCACTATTTGGCCGCTCTGCGGTCGGCGGCTTGTTCCAACTTCCTTGACGCAGAGCGTCGGACGCCCCGTTCCCACGCAGAGCGTGGGAACGAGCAGGTGCTACTCTACTTCGATTCCCAAATCTCCCATCACTTTCGTCAGATACTCGCGGGCCTGGCGGGCGGCGGCGTCGGGGTTGTCGATGTAGGGGTAGAGTTCGACCGTGATCCAGCCGTCGTAGCCGGTCTTTTGGATTTCGGCCAGCGTGGCGGAAAAGTCGATCGCCCCGTGGCCAGGAATCAGATGTTCATGCACCCGGCTGACGGCGATGTCTTCGAAGTGGTAGTGCTTGGTGTGCGGGGCCATCTCGGCGATCCAGTCTTGTGGGTCCTCGCCGACGCAATACGCATGCCCAATGTCGAAATTCAACCCGACCAGCGGAGAGTTGATTCGCTCCATGAACTTCAGGTACTCGCCGAACTTCTCGATCAACAGTTCCGGCTCCGGCTCGATTAGCAGCGGCATGTCGATCTGTTCAGCCACCTCGACGCAGGGCATCAACTCTTCGTAAAAAATGTCGGCCCCTTGCGTCCACGTTTGGCCTTCCTGTAACTGCCCGCCCGGTTCGGTGGTGATGTGCGGGGCACCGATTTCTTTCGCCAATTGCAGCGAGCGCTTCGTGTGCTCCCGCCGGATCGCCCGGTAGTGCGGGTCGGGGTCCGTCCAACCGGGGTGCCAGTAGGGCTGACGCGGATCGGCGACCGCGTTCATCATGAAGGCGTTGACGTTCGAGATCGTCAAGCCGTGCTCGGCCAGCGCGTCGCGGATCGATTGCTTCCGCTCTTCCAACAGCCCCGCCGGCCAGGCATGCGGCACGTCGGCCAACACTTCAATGCCGGTATAGCCGAGGTCAGCGATCTTGCGGATCGTGTCCTCGATCGAGAAATGCATGTAAGCGTTGGAGGAGAATGCAAGCTTCATGATGGTAGCAGGCACACTCCGTGTGCCGTAGCGTGTTGGGTTGGTGGATGTGCGATGCGGCGGACGGCAGACGGAGTCTGCCTGCTACTTTACACTCCACATTCCGCATTCCGCAATCCGCAATCAACTACTCGCGCTGCGATATTGAACGAGCGCCTGGGCGAAAATCCATCGCGACCCCAGCAAGCTGACGACCGTGGCCAGCAACGCGAAGCCGGCGAGCCAGGGTTGAAGTTCGGGCCGGGCGATTACCCGGGCGGGAACGTTGACGACCACCAGCACCGGCACGATGAACAGGAAGAACGTCCACAAGATGTTCCCCAACATGTTGGCCCGATAGATTTCCATCGGGTAGCGCGAGAAGTTCGTGATGTAAAACCAGAAATCGTACAGCGATTGATTGCGGCCCAGCCAGATGCTGGTCGCGGCCAGCGAAATCATCAGGCTGTACATGATCGCCAGCCCGCAGAACAGATAGAACAGGTACGCCAGAAACATCCAAGGTTGCAGCGTCAAGGGATTGGTTGAATCGCTGGTCAGTTGAGTCAAGCTGACGACAAGCAACACTACACCCACAACAAAATTCGCCATGCCGGACCAGTTGACCCGTTGCAGCGTGACCATGAACTGCACGTCAGCCGGCTTCAGCAATAGAAAATCAAGCCCGCCGGTGCGGATCAGCTCGCTGAAGTTCGCCGCCCCCGGCATAAAGAAAGTTTGCA
>CALBTA010000680.1 GCA_937967755.1 uncultured Planctomycetaceae bacterium
ATCTCCTACTACATGTTTCGTTGATTGTTCTTCGAAGCGTCACCGAAGCTGACTTCCGAAGATTGCAGGGCGCGAATAATGGCGCGGGCGATCCTAGTGCCTCGAAGCGAAACGAGTTTGTGAAAACTCGTGCGATCTTCATCTCCAACTGTCACCAGTCGGTCTGTCTGGAACGGATCGCGGCGCAGACGTACATAACGTTCAAGGGTGTCGGCATTCAAAAGCAATTTGCGAATTCTCCGACGCCACTTCGCTTGGTAGTCTTCGGAGATCGGAAAGTGATTGGCAAACACGTAGGTTGCACGCGCTCCATCGTTTACGAAGCGCAGACCTTTGGTCGTGCGAAAATCGAGCATTCCGTCGGTCCTTCATGGCCTTCCACTGGTGAAGAAAAGCAGCACGGCGCGGCCGATGAAGGCTTCGGCGCTCGGGTGGCCACCCGGCGCCGTGCTGGTATCATCCTATCGAATCAGCTTCAGCGGTCCAGGTCCGCCAACAGCGAATTCACGTGCTCGCTAATCAGCAGCAGATCGGGCTTCGATGCCGCGTAGGGTAGGAACATGGCGACCACTTCGCCGTAGGTCAGCTTGCCGGCCCGCGGCGGTGATGAGCGGCGCGGCCCCAGGCGTTCCCGCTTCTTGGCCGGTCGACCAACGCCGGCGGTATCGATGGCCGCGGCGGTGTCGGTCGGGGCTTCCGCTTTGGAGCGGGCGGTCACCCACTGGGCAATCGCGGCCAAATCGTTGTCTTGGCCGACGATGATCGGCGCGCCTTGCTTAGACCAGGTCCAAACGGTTTTTTTCGACACGCCGAAGTAGTCGGCGATAGCCCCACGCGATTGGGCCGTCTTGCCGCGGGCAGCGGCAATCTGCTGGCGGGAAAAAATCGTGCGACGGCCCTTGGTGTCGCGCCGCAGCCCGCCGGATTCCTCGGCAACGCGGCGGGTGTTTTCGCGAAAAGCACCCTTGGATTGCCAGGCGTCGGGATCGGCGGCAAACTCCGCTTCGATGGCGGCGAGTACTTCGGGGTGGTCGTGGTATGGCCCCAAGTCGATGGCCTGCTGGGCGCTGATCGTCCCGCGCTCGAGGTGCGACCGCCAAACCTCGGGCAGATTCAGCAGCCGGCGGTAGGCGATGATCGTAGTCGCCGCCCGTCCGGTCACCTCGGCCGCTTCGTCATTGGTGAGGCCTGCCCCGCCGGCGGCGACGGGCTTAGTGAGGCTGGCCAGTGCCGCGGCTTCTTCCAGTGGTGAAAGGTTCTTCCGTTGGAAGTTTTCCTGGGCGGCGATGATGATCGATTGCCGATTGTCCAGTTCCAGAATGACGACGGGCAACCGCTGATAGCCGCCCGCTCTGGCCGCTTCGTAGCGGCGGCGGCCGGCGACCAGTTCTAAGCGGCCATCGCCCAGGGGCCGCACGATGGGGCAATGTAGCAGCCCTTCGCGCTCGAGCGATTCACCCAGCCGGCCTAGCTCATCGTCGCCGGCGGCGCTCCTTGGGTTGTGGGGCGACACGACGATCTTTTCGATGGCGACTTCGGCTGGCGTGCCGGTCTTGAGCGTTTTGATTGCCTTCGGCATCGCGGCCCTCCGTGGGGTGCGGGTTTGCGTAGCGATCATGTTTATTCTCTCTATCTGCATGGTTGTGGGGTAGGGAAAGCAATATCAACGCCGGCGGTGCGGAGATCCTCGATCGTGCGCCGCCCTTCATGTGAAGTGATTTGGCACAATCAATCTTCAACGTGGCAATCGTGCCATCCTCGGTCCTTCGCCAAGCGTTCCATTGCATCGACAAGGTGATCGACGAAATAGAGTCGCTTGCCACCGGAGACGGGGAGGTATGGGACCTTGGCCCGATCCAAGTAGAGGTGCATCGTTGTCTTAGTACAGCCAAAATGTTCGGCGAGCTGTGCCGAATCAACGCACGTACCTAAAGCGAGGGACAGATGATACTTTGGTTCTGTTGATCCACCCATGACGTTCCTCCACGTGGTGAGTTTGAAGTTGAATCGCAATGTATCGGGCCGGGTCCCGGTCACCGTCTAGGCCGTCGCGGATCAGACGGGCTTCGCGCAGCCACACGTCGAATTCCTTCAAACGTTCGGCAACGCGCATGCGGCCTTCATCGATGCTGGTAGCCGGAGCGGCTCCCTTGAGCTGGTTGCAGGGTGAGCAGACCGCGCAGAGATTTGATTCGCGGTCACTGCCGCCGGCGGCCCGGGGTTGGATATGGTCGAACGTCATTGACGAGAACGAAGCCGAATCGGCTAGAAAATCTTTCAAGCAGTAGGCGCAGCGAAACCCGCTGGCGGCCATGACGCGAATTTTCTGGATCATCTTACGGCGAAGTTTCTTCACCCGGTTTTCCGCATCACGGCGGGCGATGGCGTATTTGGCCATAGCCTGGTGAAGCGTGCGGGCGTTCAGTTTGGCGAGGATGCTTTGCATCGATGCGGTATCGATGTGCCGCAGTTCGCGCTCGCCGAACTTGTGGCCGCCGGCCAGAAGATCAAGCGCCAGCCGCTCGCCGATGGTCAGGCGGTCATAGGGCGCGACACCGGTGGGCGTGTCGGCCGGTATCGACGGCGTCGGTGTGGCTTCCTGGAAGCGTGCGTGTCCGTTGATGGTGGCAATGGGAGTAGCCATGAACGAGATTCCTTTCGTCCGCACGCGCACCGCGCAAGCGGGGCGTCGGCGCGGCGTTGCCGCCGGCCGACGCCCAGACAACCCGATGCGCGCACAGAAACGGCCAGTGGGCTCCGTAACTCGTTGTTCCCCGCCGCATAAGAGGCGGGCGGTGGTTTTCGCTCCCCGGCTTCCCGGATCAATGCTCTGGCGTTTTGCAACGCCCCACGCGCACAAGCTACGGAGCCCACTGGCCCTGATACACATCATCAGATTGTCCTTATGCAATTTGTACAACGCTGGGCTTGAACGGGCACCAACGTCGCCGCGGCCGGCCCCATGAGGGCCGTCCGCTTGAACGCGATCATTCTAACGGGCCGGCGTTGCAAATGTAAAGCCGGACGCCCCGGACGCGGGAAATGTCGCCCTGGGCGATGATGCTACGCCGCTGGCGGCCCTGCGATGAACAAATAGTGCAGGGCTTCGTAGATGCGGCAGAGTAAAAGCCAAATCAGCCAGGGGCCACCGATGAGGTAACAGAGCATGGTTATCCATCGCACGATCAACAGCCGGTAGGCGAGCGAACGGTAGACGATGACCGGCTGTTTCAATTCGTGACGCCAACGGGTTTCCGACGATTCGCGAATCTCTGGCGGGCAGAACAACAGATAGAGGGTTGAAGCGACCGCCAGCAGGATAAGTGCGCTCAGCGTGTAGCCCATGTGGATCGGCGCGGCAATGTTCGGCAGTTCTTTGATCAACGGCCATTGCTGGGTCAACTCGGGGTTGTTGCGCAGGTATTCAATGAGGCTGTTGGTCGACTTGACCAGCATCGCCCACATCCAGATACCGACGATGCCAAGGTAAGAAACGCCGAATAGCGGGATGGAACCAAACGTGCGAATAATCGACCAGGACGGAACATCGTAGATCGACCCGAAGCGTGCCTGGTCAGCGCCTTCCAACGTATCGCACTTCACTTGCCGACGGCCGTAGAGGCCGTTCGCGTTCGTGAAGTTGGCATGATCGCAACTGGCGTTTTCCAGGTCAGCTTCCGACAACTGAGCGCGGGTGAAATTGGCATGGTCGAGGACTGCCGAAGGGAGCAGTGCCTGCGAGAGATTCGCGTTTTGCAACGTCGCGCCCTCCAGGTTCGCCGAATCGAATCTGCCCTGGCTGCAATCGGCATCGCTAAGGTTTGCATTCTGCATCTCGGCTTTGGCGA
Source organism: uncultured Planctomycetaceae bacterium (assembly GCA_937967755.1). Lineage (GTDB taxonomy): Bacteria > Planctomycetota > Planctomycetia > Pirellulales > Pirellulaceae > CALBTA01. The sequence continues at coordinate 3,849 of CALBTA010000680.1, forward strand.
AGTTGGCTTTGCGAAAGTCTGCCCCCACGAGAACAGCGGAATCTAGGGCAGCTTCAATAAAACTTGCGTCGCGGCCGCCCACGCTGGACATATTCGCGTTGGCGAAATTCGCGGAACGACAATCCGTTTCGCCGAAATAGGCACCAACGAGAAACGCGAAGTCGAAATCGGCTTCTCTCGCATGTGCCTTGGCGAAGTCAGCGCCTGGGGCATTCGCTTCGGAAAATGAACTGTTTGAAATTCGGCTACCAGCAAACTTTGTTCCTTGAAGGGTGGCTTTGGCGAACGAGCAATTAGAATGTTCCGAGCCAGAGAAATCCGAACCGGTGAAATCCCCGCCATCGCACTTCATGGCAGCCCCTTTAGAGGTCTGAAAATTGGCATCGGTCGCTTTGGCACCGATCAACTCGGCTTCCGTCAAATCGGCCCCTTTGAAGTTTGAACCAACGAGGCTTGCTTCTTCCAGGCAAGCCTTGCTCAGGTTGGCGGAAGTGAAATTCGCTCCGTCCAACTTCGCATTTTTGAAATTTGCCTGGTTCAATTTAGCGCGCGGAAATTGAGCGTTGGTCAGATTCATGCCCGAAAGGTCGATTCCATTCAGCCCGACGCCCGATAGCTCCACGCCCGTGAAGTCGGGCAACTCCATATCAGTCTTGCGGCGCATCTTGTTCCAGTCGCCCGGCCGCCGCCGAATCATGTTTAGCGCTTCTTCCCTGTCCATCGATCCGCCTTTCTGCGGGCGTAGGGTATACAATTGTTGGCATGGACGGAGTCTACTATCCGCGGGAGCGGCAGGGGAAGCGGGGAAAGGTCTCCCATGCTTTGGAGCGGGACCACGCGGGCGAACTGGTGACGGTTTGCCAAAAGTATCCGGTTTTCGATATGAGCCTGATCGATCAGGCGGCCGGCGAATCGGCTGTTGAATGTACGCGATGCCTGGGGGAGCTGGCGAAACGCCGGCCGTTGGCGGCGATGCGGCCGGCCGTTGTCCCTGAACAAACCGCCGCGGAAGCGCCCATCGTGGCGGTCGCCGGCGGCTATCGGTTCACCGGCCGCGAACCGCACTTGTCGCATGATCAGGGGGTCAGTTTGGGCCTGTTGCGGCTGTTGAATACCCAGGGGCGCTCGCTGCTGCCGGCGGGGTGTTTCTTCACCAGCGAGGCCGACACGCTGCGCGACGGGCAAGCGGTGTTGCGGATCGTGAACGCGATGGATGATCCGGCGTTGTTGGCCCGGGTGCTCAAGATCATCGAAGCGACGCCGCGGTGAATGAAATAGCTTCCGGTGAAACGGCCGGAAGCTAAAAGGGTGGGAAAGTTTCGCGACCTTTTGTTCCGGCAAAACTGCCGGGGCAAAAAGGTGTGGCCAAAGCGCCACACCTTAATGAAAGGCAACCACAATCCCGCGACTGTCTAAGGAAAATACTTGTGGAAAGTTTCCACCAGTTTTTTGGCCCTACCCGATTTCCAACAGCGTCACGGGTTTTGCGATTGGACGGCAACCGATCGATCTACTTTCGCAGCGGGTTACGGGCCGGCAGGCAGCGGCCGGCGGCGCGATCGTTGAACCGGCCTCGGCGGGAAAGCCGGGCCGTGCGGGATTGCCACCAAATTGAATCGCCGCGGCAAACGTCGCCGGCGTCGGGTAAGTGCCGCCAGGTGCGCTCGAACGTGCCGGTATCGAGCACTTCGGCGAAGTACCCGTCGGCGTGGTGAACAACTTGAACGATCAGGCCGCCGGTCATGCTGCGAATTCAAACGGTTCGGGTTTGGCCAATGAGGTCCGCGGCGGCGGCAAGTTGCGATCCACCGCCAGCAGGGCATCGGGGCTGGCGTACAGCTCATCGGCGAAGGCGCGGATAACCGTTTCGTCGTCGCAGAGTTCGTCGCCCAAGACGATGCCGGCCGCGTAGTCGAAGCTGATTCCGGCGCGGCGGGCCATATCGGAAACCACGGTGACGATGTGATGATCAAAGTTGCTTTCGCGAACGTCCTGCATCGCCAGGTCGAAAAGCATGTCGGCCAGCGTGCGAACGGACTGCCCGCAACTGCCGCAGGCACAACGCAAGGTCTTGGCGTCTTCATCGGCCCCGATGGCAACCAGCGAACCTTCGCGCGGCCGCCAGCGCGTCCTAATGAACATCGGATCATCGCCGGCGGTGAACGTCTGGCCGTTGATCGTTTCAGAGCGGCCAGGATCGATGACGACGGTTTCCAAGTGCTGGGAGCCGACGGAAATATCGGTCAGGTGGCCGTCGCGAACGAGTTGCCAGGATCGCAAGCCGGCATTGTCTTCGCTGAAATACAGCCGGCCGATCATGCTCTGCCCGTCGACGCGCATGTGGCGAATCGAACCATGCACCGACGCGACGCTGCTTTGGTCGTGCGAATCGAGCAACGGGATTTGGTCGGGGATTTCCGCCCCGCTCATGAGCAGCACTTCGTGAATGCGACGCTGCCGGCGCTGGTCAAACGCCCAGACGGGGTTCTCGGTGGCGATGATCGCTTCGATGCTGCGTGATCCTTCATCGATGGTCGATGATCGGAGGGTCAACGCGCGTTGGCACAACGGGCCGCTACAGGCGACGGGCATGGTTTACCTCATTCAGTTCCAGTTGGTTCGGTTCGCGTAGAGAAAAAGCAAAAAGCCGGCCAGCCTGGTGGCATCGTCGTCGCTGGCGGTAGGATCCTCGGCGAGGGCGGCCCGCAAGACGGTATCGACGCCGGCCGTTTCGACCAGGCGTTGCAGCTTGGCGATTTCCTCGGGCGATAGTCGCTTCCGCCAGTGGTGGTAGGACTGGCGGTGAAAGTTGGTGTCTTGGAGTTGGTCGACGGGGTCAGAAGTGAGCACTATTCCACACCTCCACCGAGTTTCGCTTGGGCGTTCGCCAAGCCGTTGACATTGCCTTGGCCGTTTTGGGCGGTGGCCCGCGTGTTGCGGTCGATGCTTTGCAACAGTGCGGTTTGTTCTTGGGTGGTCAGCGGCGGCGGCGCGGCGACACCTACGCCGTCACCGATCGCGGGGACGGCCCCGGGCAGTTGGGCGACGGGCAGCGTGCGGCCTTCGGCGACGCGGATCGCTTCCGCCTCGGCGTCGGCCCTTTCGCGGAGAATGCGAATGTTCTTCTGCATCAATTCAAGGGCTTGCAACTCATCGCTTTGCAGTTGATCGTCGGTGCGCTGGCTGAATGGCACCGTGCCTGTGCGGACGGCCCGCATCTGGGCTTCGATAATGTCGATGGCGACCTGTTCGGGGTTTTCGCTGCGCTTGGCTTGAATGTCGAAGCTGGTCAGGTTCAAGAACTCCCCCAGGCCCAAATCAAACTCATCGCCATAGGCTGCTTTTAGCGATTCCTCAAGGGCTTCGCGGGCATCGGCGCGGCGTTGCACCAGGTCGGCACCGATGCGGAATTGCTCGGTGTTTGATTTCAAGGCGTCGGAGTCAGACCGCGAACGCAATTCGTCGGTCAGCGTCGATAATTCCGTAGCGACTTGCTCGAACTGCTGGGCATCGAATTTGATTTCATTCAACGCCTGGTCGAAGCTGCGAGCGGTCGCGCCGCCGGACAGCAACTGTTCGATGGGAATCTGGAACCGCTTTTCAAACGAAGCATCGTCCAAGAACGCCTGCCGCAACTTGGCGTCGCCTTGTAGCGCATCGATCCGGCCAGCAATCGTGCCGGGATCGTTGCCGTTCTCGGCGAAGAATTCGCGGAGCTGCACGGCCAGGCCGGTCGATGCCGTGCGAGTGGGTTCACCGGTGGTATCGACCGCGGCCGTCGTCAACGCGGCGAAGAGAGCACCCGCTTCGCGGCTGGCTTGAATGCGATCGCCATCGACCGTGCCGACGATCGATCCCACGGCGGGTGCAATGTTCTTGGCTTGCAGTTGCGGCGATTCGATGCGGGCCTGGCCACCGACCGACAGCAAGAATCCGAGATTCTTCCGGGCATCGTCAACGCCGGAGGCTTTTTGAATATCGAGCGCCCCACCGACAAACGTGCCGATTTCGTCTGGCGAATCGCGGCTGAGGCGGGCCGACGCCCGCAACGCGTCCAGCGTGGCCGGCACGTTGCCGGATGAGGCGGACAAACCCGAAGCGCCGGCGAGATTCAGTTGGGCCAGTTCGGGGAAGCTGGTTTCGGCTTGAATACGCTCGATCGCGTCGTTGACTTCGCGTTTCTGCGTGGTCGACGCGCCGGACAGATTCTTAATGATTTGGGCCTGGCTGCCGGCGACGTTGATATTCGCGTCGCGAATTTCCTGCTGGAATTTCAACTGCGCTTGCAGCTCTCGATTGACCAGGTTGATTCCCTGCTGCACGCCGATGTATCCGAGGGCGTAGTCTTTCAGCGCCCGGACGCCTTGCCGGATGATCGCGTTGGATCGGGACGTACTCTCTTCGGCTGCCTTGCCGGCGCTCTTTCCCTGCGCGCCGGCCTGCTTGAATTTGGCGATCATCTTGTCTTGCGCGGCGATGGTCTTCTGCAAGCCGGCAAGCAATTTGGTTTCGTCGCTGCTCATCACGACGGTGGTTTGTGCCATGTCACAATCTCGTTAGCGTTTCAGTTCAAGTACAACGGCCGGCGGATCGGCCAAGCCGCCGGCGAGCGCTTCCACGTCGGCGACGGTGGGGCGGTAGTTCGGTGTTAGCCCTCTGGCCCAGCGGACGAATCTTCCCCAGCGGCTTCCCGTTCTCTTTTTTTTTGCATCCAGGCTTTGGAGGTGGGCCAGTCGATGAGGGCTTGCAACACTTCGATGCAAGCGTGTTCATCGAGCAGGCGGAGCATCGCGCATTCAATCGGGCCGATGCGGTAGTTGGCCGTGATCGCGGCGACCGCGGATTCGTGAATGCCGTCGAAATCGAACTTGATTCCCCCTTCGACTTCGACGCCGGCCATGAAGCGGTCGAAGAACGTCGTGGCGATGGTCCAGAGTTCGGCGAGTTCGGCGCGGACTGCCGACGTTTGCCACTTCCCGTTCTCGTCAACGTCGCTGACCGCCGGCAGCCGGCCTTGCGGATTGAATTCTTCCGCGTCTTCATCGACGGCGATGGCCGCGGGGCAGAGCCACTTCTCGCCATCGCCCAACTCAACCAGGTGGCCGGCGAGCGTGCGGCGACGTTCCAAGTCGGCCGGGCCCGGGCGGCGTTCGTTGAAATAGCCGACGTGGATCGGCGGGGCTTCGTCGGCCAGCAGGGCCGGCGGAATCTTCCGCCAGGTCTGACCGTCTGGAGCATAGCCCAGCCCGCCGATGCGGCTATCGGCGAACGTCAAGCCTTGGCCGTCGTCTGGCCCGCTATGGCAGCCGCGGAAGGTTGGCCGTTCGTCAAACGCGTAACCCAACCCCCACGCCTGCAGCTCGTCCAGCGTGAGCTGCTGCCGGCCCGGATCGTTGACGTAGTAAATGAATCCGTTCACAGTGTTCGCCCTCCGTGGCGTTGCTGCCAGGTAATCGAATTTGCCCAACGCCGTCGCCGGCTGCCGGGCGTGTTTTGTGAATTTCGCCTTTACGTCTGCTGGGTGACGGTCGCCGCGGAATCCGATGGGCGGGCACAATTACTTACCCGGACAATCGCACCCTTTGTGCAAAAAAACGCGTCGATGGGCCACGCGGAGCGTTCGCGCCCCCCGTGGGGAAGGACCCCAACGCCGGGCGTGGCGATTTCAGTCACCACGACGGCGCGAATTCGCCCTCCAAATCGTTGGACGCAATCGCTATGGATCGAGTTTCTGTTCTTGCAGTTCGGCAAGCCGGGATTCGATTTCCGCTGCCCGCTTTCGGGCTGCGTCGTACCGATCTCTGGCCTCCTTCAACGCCGGCCGCATCCGAAACTGTAGTTCTTCTTCAGCGCTCGCCGCCCCAATGTACCCGCGTGGTGGCTGCCGCCCCTGACGTATTCCCTTCTCGTAAACTTTTTTATCCCACAGTTCATAGTCTTCGATGGCTGCCTCGTTGTCTTCGATCTTGCGCTGCCACGATGCGACTTCTTTTCCGGCCTGTGTCTCGCCGGCTTTTACCTCTGCCAATTCTTTTTTCAGCTCCTTCTCTTCGGCCAACAGCGAATCGTCTTGAACCGATTGATTGAGTTGCTTTCGGGCACCTTCCGCCCGGTGGCGCATCTGGTCGATTTCTTTTCGCCGCTCATAAAGTGGCAGCGTTGTTTCGTGCGCTTTCTCTTTCGCCGCTTCCAGTTCACGCGCAGCGGCTGTTTCCAGGGCTTCGTCTTCCTGATCCTGAA
>CALBTA010000681.1 GCA_937967755.1 uncultured Planctomycetaceae bacterium
ATTTGGAAACGAAGATTGGAAAAGAACGGCACAACAGGTCCGCGTTGGACGGGTCGCCAACCCAGTTGAGGAAAGGGGTTCTCCAGGACATTCAACGGGTAAGCGACACTCAGCTCGCGACCAAACCGCTCTGGGGCGTCGGCGCGCGCCGCTGAGTACTGGTTCCTCTTCTCTATTCCAGGCCATGGGCTGTGGCGGAGTAAATTCGCCATCAAAACGCCCGCATGTCGCACGGGAGGTCATTCAAGTTACCCGCATCAGAGAAGAGGAACACGTATTTGCAGCAACGTATCTCTAGCGTTGAACGCCAAAATCACCTTTAGAGAAAAGCCCAGCCTACGGAGTCCGGCTAACCATCCGCCCAAGAAACATCTCCTCATCTCCATCATCCCCCTATCTCCCTTCAAAACGTCAACCAAGCCGCACGCGCATTTTCAGTAGCATGTGGTCGGCGAAGGCAGGAAGGGAGATCGGAATGCGACGAGGCGCGGGGAACGTCGCTCTCTTCTTTACGCTTTGAAGGACGGGTTACAAACCCGTCCTACTTTGGGTGTGCCGCTAGCACCGCTGCCATTGCGACTTTGTGAAAAATCGTGTGGAGTGTTACGTCAAGCGCGGCCGATACTATCAACATAAGCAAAGGCCGGGAGGGCGGAACACTTCGGTGTTCCGTTTCAGGATAGAGGTCATGGCATGGCGACGGAGCGACATGCCATGACCTTTTTTATGCGCCGGTGGCAACAGGTTGTTAGCCGGATTGGCGTTTCTTGTTCGCCGGATTGCAGCACGCCGCCACACGGAATCTGAGTCAATGTCGTCAAGCAGCCAAGCTGGCAGCTTGTCGCTACGGACTGGGTAGCAGATCACCTTCGGCGGCTAGTTTGTCCAGCATGGTCTTCGCTTCCGACTTTCCTGGGAAGAAGTTCGTTTGCTTCACTAGCGGCTCCAAAATCTGGCGGGCCTGTTGGCTGCGGCCGCGGTCGACGAGAACCTTGGCGGCGTGGAACGCCGCTTCGTTGCTGACGCTGCCCGATTGTAGAATCTGGATCATGCCTTTTTCAGCATCTGCCTCGCGGCCCATGCGGAAAAAGGCCCAAGCCAACGTGGCGGCGGCTTCGCGGCCGGCGGCAGTGTTAAGCTGCGTGTTCACCCGTTGGTTTAGTTGAGCGAACTCCAGGGCTTGCTTGCGGGCGGTCTCGTCTGGCTTCTCGATCAGCGTAAGAGAAAGATTGTTGATCGCCGCGAAGTTCGAAGGGGCTTTGCCCAGCGCGGCACGGAACCATTGCTCGGCCTTGACCAGATCACCTTCGTATCGCGCCGCCACTCCGAGCAGCAACATGCCTTGCAGCGAATCAGGATCGACTTTGTACGCGGCGGCAGCGGCCGATTTGGCCAATGTCAGGTCGCCGTTTTCCAACGCCCATTGGGATACCGCCAAGCGCGAATTGATGTCATCAGCGGCGGCGCGCTGAAGGGCGAGTTTCATCAGTTGCTCGGCATTCTTGGGGCGCTTGTCTTGCGTGTACAGCACGGCCATGTTGATCTCGGGCCGGGGTACTTTTTTCGCGGGGTCTTTTTCCGTATCGATTTCGTCGTACAACTTTCCGAACGTGGCATAGGCCCGTTTTTCGTTGTCGCTGCCTCCCTGCTTGAATTGGCAACGGCCCAAGCGGGTGTAGGCGGCCGTGCTATCGGGTTCTAGTTCAATCCACTTGCCAAGCAGTTGCTCCTCCATCGTGTGCTGCTCGCGGGCCGCTGCCACGGCGGCTTGCCCAGCAAAAGCGCGAATTTGCAGATCACGCTTCCGGCGAGGGTTCGCGTCGTAGCTCGCACACAATTGGTTCGCTTTGTCGAAACAAAGCCCCGATTCAGTCACTTGCCGGTTTTGAAACGCTAGGTCGCCAAAAACCAAATAGGGTTCCGGATCGTTCGGCGTATTCAAAACACAACGTTCCAACTCTCCGCGGGCGGCCAAGCCTTGGTTCGCGGCAACGAACATCTGCGCCATGATCACACCTGCTGGTGGCAACTGAGGGTTCGCCTGGCAGGTCGCCTTCAATTTATTGCGGGCATCGTCGAATTGCCGGTTCTTGAACAGTGTGATCGCTTCGTCGATCGGCTTGCTGATCGCGTCGGAGATGTCGCTGACCGACTTGCCGATCAACGTCTCGGGAGTTACCTGAGCGTCAGCCGGCCGGGCCGGACCGATGATTGCGGCGGTCGCCAACGCGAAGGCTGCCATCGTGAAGCAGCGGCGGAAAGCTACATGCATGGGATCGAATCCTACAAAAAGAAACAGAGTGCTGGGGGAGAACCGCTTGACGGCCACGCTCGGCAATACGACCTCAGCGCGGGGGATTCATGCTGGGGACGCGATACCAATAGCCAATCAAAGGCGACCTAGATAACTCCGATTGTAAACCTCCGATCCAAAAAACGCACGTGGCTTGCGCGCCGACGCCACGGTTTTGCTGCACGATTTCGGCGGGATATTCCAAATGGACCGAGTTTGCGGGCAGTTGAGAGTTTGATCGTTAAAGTGCGGGAAGAGCGATCTCGAAGCGTCGAGGCGTTCGCGAAAAGCCTCCGTAGATAAGGCCAGCAGACAGTTCATTGCCAATGGGCTAAAATACGGGGGATTTCCACCTGCTCGCGGGTGACTTAACTGCTTACCCCTAAACACTTTACGGGCGTGTAGACCCATGACGCAAAACCCATTTTCCGCCAGAGACACCTTCGAAACGGGCAACGGCCCTGCCGGTATTTACCGCCTTTCCAAATTGGAAGATGCGGGGCTCGGAAACACTTCGACGCTGCCGTATTCGATTCGCGTGATGCTGGAAGCGGTGCTGCGAACGTGTGATGGCTTCAGTGTAACCGAAGAAGACGTGAAGAATCTGGCGGCGTGGGAAGCGTCTTCGCCAGCGAAGTTGGAGATCCCGTTCAAACCATCCCGCGTCGTGCTGCAAGATTTCACCGGCGTGCCCGCGGTGGTCGATTTGGCCGCGATGCGCAGCGCGATGCAGCGACTAGGCGGGGATCCGGCGAAAATCAACCCGCTGATTCCGGTTGATTTGGTGATCGATCACTCGGTGCAGGTTGATCGCTTCGGTTCGGCTGACGCGCTAGAGTTGAACGTCGAAATTGAATTCCAACGTAACCAGGAACGGTACGAGTTTCTGCGCTGGGGCCAAAAGGCGTTCTCGAATTTCCGCGTCGTGCCGCCGAACGTTGGAATCGTGCACCAGGTGAATCTAGAGTTCCTGGCGAAGTGCGTGTTTCTTCGGGAAGACGAGCATGGCCCGGTCGCCCTGCCAGACACGCTGGTTGGAACGGACAGCCACACCACGATGATCAATGGGCTGGGCGTCGTCGGTTGGGGCGTCGGCGGCATCGAAGCCGAAGGCGTGATGCTCGGTCAGCCAATCTACATGTTGATGCCGGAAGTGGTCGGCTTCGAACTGACGGGCGAACTGTCGCCCGGTGCGACTGCGACCGACCTAGTGCTGACGGTCACACAGATTCTCCGCAAGCAGGGCGTGGTCGGAAAGTTCGTTGAATTCTTCGGCTCGGGTGTTTCGAATATGAAACTCGCCGACCGGGCAACCATCGCCAACATGGCACCGGAGTACGGGGCGACGATGGGCTTTTTCCCGATTGACGATAAAACACTGGACTATTTGCGCCTCACGGGGCGCACCGATGAAGAAGTGCAACTGGTCGAGCGGTATTCCAAAGAACAAGGCTTGTTCCGCAAGGACGATGAAACGCCGGCGAAGTACACCACCACGTTGTCGCTCGATATCAGCACGGTTGAACCGTCGCTGGCGGGGCCGAAGCGCCCTCAGGATCGTGTTCTGCTTTCCCAAATGAAGCAGCAGTGGGAAACGGACCTGTCGACAACTTATGGAAAGTCGACGACCGTTCCCGAAAGCGAATGGGACGACGAGGGCGGCAACGTCTCCGCCGAAATGACCGCCGGCAACACCGCCACTGTCATCGCCGACCCAGGAATCGAAGGGGTCGAGACCAATTTCAATGGCCAGCAGTTCCAATTGAAGCACGGGGCGACAGTGATCGCGGCGATCACTTCATGCACCAATACCAGCAACCCCTCGGTCATGGTGGGGGCCGGGTTGATCGCGAAGAAAGCCGTCGAGCGCGGCTTGAAAGTAAAGCCCTGGGTAAAAACGTCGCTTGCCCCGGGCAGCCGCGTGGTGACCGATTATTTAGACAAGGCAGGGCTAACCGAATCGCTGAACGCGTTGGGCTTTAACCTGGTGGGCTACGGTTGCACCACATGCATTGGCAACAGCGGCCCGCTGCCGGAGCCAATCGCCGATGCGATTCGCACGGGCGATTTGGTGGCAACCAGCGTGCTCAGCGGGAACCGCAATTTCGAAGGCCGCGTAAACCCTTTGACCAAGGCAAACTACCTCGCCAGCCCGCCGTTGGTTGTCGCCTATGCCCTGGCGGGATCGACCGACATCGACCTGACGAGCGAACCGCTCGGCGAAGCTGCCAACGGCGAGCCGGTTTATCTGAAAGACATCTGGCCTTCGCAAGCCGAAGTAAGCGAAACCGTGAACCGGTGCGTTCAGCCTGAAATGTTCACGTCGCAATATGGTAACGCATTTGATTCCAACGAAACTTGGAACGCCATTGATGTGACCGGCAGCGACCTGTACGCCTGGAACCCGGAGAGCACCTACATCCAGGAGCCGCCGTTTTTGGTGGGTATGTCGCGCGAGCCAGATGCAATCAAGTCCATCACCGGCGCACGCGTGCTGGGCCTGTTTGGCGATTCGGTAACGACCGATCACATCTCGCCGGCGGGCGCGATTTCCAAGGACACCCCGGCGGGTAAATACTTGCTGGCCGCCGGCATCGACCAACGCGACTTCAACAGCTATGGTTCGCGGCGCGGGAACGACCGGGTCATGGTCCGCGGCACGTTTGCCAACATCCGCGTCCGCAATCAGCTCGCCCCGGGAACCGAAGGGGGCTGGACGAAATACCTGGGCGAGTCGAACGGGGTGAAAGGCGGAGAGGTGACATCGATCTTCGAGGCGGCACACGCTTATGCCAGCGCGTCGACTTCTGACGAAAACGTCAACCCCTCGCCCGATGGCACCCCGCTGGTCGTGTTGGCGGGTGTTGATTACGGCATGGGTAGCAGCCGTGACTGGGCGGCCAAGGGCGCGCAGTTGCTCGGCGTGAAAGCGGTCATCGCGGCCAGCTTCGAACGCATCCACCGCAGCAACCTGGTCGGAATGGGTGTGCTGCCGTTGGAGTTCGCTGGCAACGAAACCTGGCAGTCGCTGGGGCTAACCGGTGATGAACTGTTCGACATTCCGATTGATGAAAACTTGCAGCCGCTCAGCACGCTCACGGTCACCGCGACCTCGCCTGACGGTTCGAGCAAGAGCATCGAAACCAACGTGCGCATCGACACTCCGGTTGAACTGGAGTACTTCCGCAACGGCGGTATCTTGCAAACCGTGCTGCGGAAATTGCTGTAGAATGGTAGTAGGCACTCTCCGCGTGCCGCAACAGCCCTGCGAATATCAATGTTTCGGCGGACGCCACACGGAGTGCTTGCTGCTTTTGCTACGGCACACGGAGTGTGCCTGCTACAATAAGCTACCCACCCACATTCACCGGCACGTGATGCCAAGCGTTGTATTGATAACCCTTGGCGTTCCAATCAACGCGTTGCGGCTGGCGGGCCCCGCTGCTGTCGACCGCGCGGACGGTCAACTGCCGTGTCTCTTTCGTCAGCGGAACTTCTGTCTGCCAAAGTTGCCAGCAATAGGGCATCGCTTCACCTTGCAACGAAGCCGCGGTCCAGGTCCTACCGCCGTCCGTTGAAACTTCCACCCTGGCGATGCGAGTGCCCGGCGCACCGTTGGCCAGGGCGTAGCCAACGACCTGCAGTTTTCCAGCGTTGACGGTTGCCGAAGCGGCCGGCAAGCAAATTGCCGAGTTCGTCGCATAGGTGTAAAGCGGCGCGGCTTCGGCCATCAGCAAGTCGTCTTTGCGAGCGATAAGCTTGTACGCATCTTGCAGGTAATGGTTGGGCGAGGGATTGTCGCTCACCACAATCCGCCCCAGCCATTTCACACTGCGGGCTCCGATGTAGCCGGGCACGACGCTGCGCACGGGAAACCCATGATCCGCCGGCAGCGGCTCGCCGTTCATCCGCAAGGCGACCAGCGCGCCCGGAGTGCGATCGGTATCCAGCATCGCCTTTTCAATTGGAATCGAACCGCCGAAAGGAATCACATCGTCCCCCTTGGCAATTTCATCCAGCCCTTCGAACCACACGTGCCTCGCACCGTCGCGAACGCCTGCCTGCTTTAACAATGTCGATAGCTTTACCCCACCCCAACGGGCATTGCCGATCGCTCCTTCATTCCACGGCACCCCGCTGACTTGTTTCACCCGGCTATGTTCGGTGCGGCGGTTTCCGGCGCAAGTGAGCGTGGCGAGGACGTCAGTATCGGACAGTTCCTGAAGTTCGCTTAGAGATAGCGAGAGTTCACGCTGGACCATCCCTCCGACCTTCAGGCGGAACTGCCGGGTATCGATCTTCGGTACGGGGGCGTGGCTGCGAATGTAAAACAGCTCGTTGGGCGTCACCCAGTTTTCTACCAGCTTCGCCAGCGGCGGTTCCGCATTGGCAGGCACACGGGTGTGGTAAATCAAGCCGCTACGTTGGTGCTGGTCCGCCGTGCTCGGCCCGGAAAGCCCCACGGCTGCGATAGAAGCGCCAGCCAATTGGAGAAAGCCGCGGCGGTTGGGTGAAAACATCTTTAGTGCCTCAGTCATTGTGGCATCCTCATGAAGATGGCGGCGAAGTACATTGGCGAGCATTTTAGCAAGCGGGCGCGGCGAATCTACAACTCGGCATCGCTCGCAGATATCCCTTTTCTTCCCGCCCGAGTTGACGCTGAACAGCCGACCACGCAGAAATGGGAATACCGGGAGCGCAAAGTTGAACAGCACTGATTTACCGCAACCGCAACCGACACGCCGAATATCTCGCCGATGCCCGTAACAAATTGCGTGCTTCTCCGCAAATGGAACTAAGAACGTGTTTGAAAATAGTAGTAGGCACGCTCCGCGTGCCGCAACTGAGCAATGATGCCGGTCGTTTCGGCGGACGGCACAGGGACTGTGCCTGCTACTTTGAATTCTCAAACACGTTCTAACAACCGTACCCACCGGGACGGTTAGTGGTCACAGATAGTATCATCACCCGCAGAACCCCTGTGCATCCCGGCTGCACGTCGGGTTTGCGCATCCCAAAAGGAGCCGAGTTGATGCGTTTGCTCACTCTCGTTTACGGATTCACTGCTTACCTGGTTGGCCTCAGCGGGTTGACCTACTTCTTCCTGTTCATGGGTGGCTGGAGCTTTCTGCCGGTCCACATCGACTCAGGAGATTCCGGAAACCCGCTGACCGCACTGCTTATCAACTTGGGCCTGATCTTGCTGTTTGCGGTTCAGCATTCCTTCATGGCCCGGGACGGTTTCAAACAGGCGTTGAAGAAACTCCTTCCGGCCGCGGCGGAGCGCAGCACCTACGTGTTGCTTTCAGGAGCTGTGACGTGGCTGATCTGCCTATGCTGGCAACCGTTCGCTGGCACGGTTTGGAACATTGAGAACGAAATTCTGCAGGTGGTGTTAGTGGCCCTCCAATTGCTTGGTTGGGCGACTGCAGTGGCTTCTACGTTCGCGATCAATCACTTCGACTTGATGGGCCTGCAGCAAGTCTATCTGAACTACACCCGTCGGCCCGAGCCTTCGCCCCGGTTTGCCGAACGGTTCATGTACCGCGTCGTCCGCCACCCGATTCAATTGGGCATCCTGGTCGGCATGTGGTCTACGCCTTGGATGAGCCTGACACACCTGCTGCTTTCGGCGTCGATGACCTGTTACATTCTGGTTGGCCTCTACTTCGAAGAGCGCGACCTGGTAGCCGCGTTGGGAGACGACTATCGGCAATATCGCCGGCGTGTGCCGAAATTGATTCCCCTGCCCCGGTTGAAGAACTGAGGCTCTTGATGAGCGCGCCGGCAAGGCACGTTTCAAACAAGAAACAAAAAACCGCCGCAGGGGGTCAAACCTGCGGCGGGTTGTGTTGTCGCACGGCGAAGTTTTCGTATTAGCCAGCGTCGGTCTTGCGATCGACGAAGTTGCTTAAACGAGTTCTTTCTTTGCGCCAATCAGCGTTCGCAAACGCTCGGCCAACAGCACGGCATCAAACGGCTTCTTGAAAGTTTCGTTGATGGTACTGCGATCGAAGCTGGTCGCGCTGCCGTCGTCCGGCAGAAGTGCGATCAGGATCGTCTCAGTGAATTCGCTGTTGCGCCGCAAATTCTGGCAAATTTGCAGGGACTCTACCTTGCCGATCGAGAAATCGACAATGATGCAATCCGGGTGAAAACTCTCAGCTTGAATACCCGCTTCGAAACCGCTTGCGGCAACAGCAACCTTGAACGAATTCTCGGCTGGCAGTTCACGCTTGAGGTTTTCAATCAGCACTTGATCTTGCGCCACAATCAACACTTTGGCCATCGCCTCGTCTTCGAGGTCGCCCAAGGGCATGCCGTGTTCTTTGAGGAATTTGATCAGGTACTCACGAGGAATTCTACGATCCTGAGAGCCGGGAATGCGATAGCCCTTCAAACGGCCCGAATCGAACCACTTGCTGACTGTGCGCGGGGCCACTTTGCAGATCTTAGCGACCTGTCCGGTTGTGAAGACCTTCATATCAGGTTCTCCATTTACTCTCTTATTGATATCACGGTGACTGCCTGGGGCGCTCAGTCGCGCCTCAAGCAGGGCAAGCCCCTTGTTGTCGGCAGTTGGAACATGCGGCAACCGTTCCAACGCGCGGCGGTGGGGGCGCCGCTTACCTCGAACATCTGGGTCGGGACCTGACGTCGAATCGCTTCTTAAAACGCACGACATCGGCTTGTGAAAAACCGAGCCGCTAGTTCAACCATCGGCACATCAATCCGTCGAAAGTCGGCGAAAATCCGCGTGCGCGAATCCTCAGGCGGCGTGACGTTGCGTTTTGGAAAAACGTTTTTGGGCGGGGAGAACTCCCATAGAAACTTGCACGTAGCACAGTTGTGCGGCGCGCACGTTCTTTGCAGCAACGCATTGCTGCAATGGCAGGACCCCCCTGCGGAAGCGTTGGGCCGGCGTTGAGGCGTGCTGGTGCACGCATCACTGGCGGTACAAGTCTTCCGAAAGATAACTTCGTGTCAGAAGGGGCTCCGACTTTAGAGACTTTCGCTAGTTGTGCCGGAGGTGCTACTTCAGAAGGCTGCCCTAACTGTGACGAAACTCACCAAGTGCGGCGGTTTCTCCCACAGAATCGTATGCGCCGAGTGTGTTAGAGGAAACTATTGCGCTGGCAAATTCCTTGGTGAAAGGTTATCCGCCTAGGTGGGACTCTTCCCGATGTGAAGGTTGTGACTGCTAGCGTCGGCGACTTGGATTCTCTACCGCAACGCCCTCACGCGGTCGACTTCGCACTCGCATTAACGTCTTTCAACTTCGTTTGGCTCTTCCATCGGCTCAAGGGGACCTTCGATCGCGGGCTGCTGATCCGTCCGATCGATCGCGACGCCGACCACGCCAGCACAGACAAGCAACGCGTAGAAACCGAATATCGCCAGCACAATGACAATGACCACGACGAACGGCATGCAAGCAATGAAAGGTGCGAAGGCGGCCGCCCGCGAGGAAGCCGACTCCTTCTCAGGCTTTTTCGGCTGCTCGTCCTGAGTGCGCTCCTCGCGCTGAACTTCCCCTTTTTTGTCTTCCGCCGGCGCAGATTTCGGTTTGGCTCCCGGCTCGGGAGTCGATGACACTTTCTCGAACGCCGTGCCACAATGCGCGCAGTCCAACCGCCCCAACTCAACGGGTGCGCCGCAGTTGCGGCAGTTCTGCTGCAATGGCATCTCAATTTCACCTTCTTTAGATCAAAATTTGTCCCGTAGTTTAGTGGTGTGAAAGCACAACGCAAACTCGCGATCATCGCCAATCAACGCTTGGACCAGCTAACGCGGAAGTCGTGGCGGAGAATAGCGCAAACTGGCGAATTCATTGTCAATTTGCTTGCATTTCGTGGGCTGTACGCTTATATCGAGCGTATTGGTGGTCGATTCTTCTGCGGTCGATCGGACCGCCCCTTTTCACCTTTACTTTTCTGGAGCCAGTTATGAGAAAGAAACTAGGTAGCTGCGCGGTCCTCACTGCCATGGGATTACTGATGGTTGTCACTTCGAGCGCGACGCCCGCGCTCGCGCAGTTTACAACCATAGCCATTGACGACCACTTTGATAACGGCGACCTGGCGACAGGGGGCGTGAACGGCGGGTTTACACAACTCTCCAACGGTAGCGGAGGCGGCTCGGCCTCCGAGGCGGGAACGCTGGCGACGGTCGTGACCACTGGCGGAAACGACAATTCCGGCATTGTCAGCATCAATTCTTTTGATGCGGCCGGCCAGTCGATGGGATTTCGGATGACGTTCACCATCGATAGCCTGTCCTCGGATCCGCTAAACAACGGGATGTTTCTCGGCCTTCAAGATGATGGCACGTCGTTCTACCGGAACATCGACAACTTCGGGCTTGTATTCTCGGGAAATGAAAGCCGCACGAGCAGCGGGGGTGGGTTTGGCCTTGGAATCACTGACAACGGGTCGGGTGGTTTCGCCAACACGTTTGACGATGCCGATTTGCAATTGAGTTCACTGCTAGATGGATTCATGGCCGAGATCACCGCCACGCCTGACGGTTGGGCCTATGAAATCACTGGCGTCAACGACACGGGCGGTTCGCCTACGACGTTTGCCAATTCCGATACCTGGATCAATTCCGGCGAGGCGGCGACTTTCTACGCCGACTTTTTCGACAATGCGGAACATATCGGAGTCTGGACACAACGAGGAGGCGGCGGCAATCCCAACATTACCACGCAGATCGATCAAGTCGGCGTGCAATTCGCGGCAGTCCCTGAGCCAGCCAGCATTGTTATTTGGACCATGATCGGCATGGGCCTCGCCGGCATCGGCTTCCGCATGCGTCGAAGGAAATAAAGCCTTCCAGCGCGGCGCAGTTAAAGCGACGAAAACTCCTGGCGACAGCACTCGCACAGTTCTCTGGCGTTTCACGCTGTGAGTCGCGGGTCTGTATTGCGCGGACCCCGCAAATTGGGGCCACTCATCGGCCGTTATTTTCCTTGCAGCACAATTGATGCGCGGTTACTCTCAACTATCCCGTCATCAACTCCCCAATGAAGAACTGCGCTATTTGTGAAGGAAAAACTGATGAACACGCGTATCACCATCTACGTCACCGTGATCCTTGCTGTCGCTTGTTCACTCTCCAAGGCTGCACCGATCGCCGTTCCTAACTTCAGTTTTGAACTGCCCGGAAACGGGCCCAACGGTTTTGGCGGAACGATTACCAGTTGGGCCGATGGCGACGGCGGCGGCACACAGGCGGGTACGTTCAACCCAACCGCCAGCCGGTATCCGCTTACCGGCGGTGCTACGGACGGAGACAATATTGCTTTCAGCAATGGCCCGTTCATCTCGCAGACGCTAGCGGCGACCTACCAGCCCGATACGGTCTACACGCTGCAAGTCGATGTCGGCGATCGCAACGATACAGGCTTTCCCGGTTTTGACGTCCAACTGCGGGCGGGCGGCATCGCGGTCGGTTCAGCGACGGCAGTGGACGTCAGTGTTCCCAACGGCGGCTTTGGCACCGCGAACGTATCATTCACGGCTTCGCCTGGTTTCGTCAGCAACGGCAGCCCGATTGAGATTTACCTCGACTCGGACGGGGGTCAAACGAATTTCGACAACGTCCGCCTGGATGCCTCGCCCGTCACCAAACAGCCCGGCGACCAGTTCGCTATTTCGGTATTGAATTCCAGCTTCGAGCAACCAGGTAATGGCCCCGGCGGTTTTGGCGGAGTAATTCCCGGCTGGACCGATGGCGACGGTGCTGGCACGCAGGCGGGAACCTTCAACCCAACGACTTCGCGTTACCCGCTGGGGCTTTCCGATGGCGACGACGTGGCGTTTAGCAACAGTCCGGTGATCTCTCAAGTTCTGGGAGACGTGCTCGAAGCCGACCGCATCTATACGTTGGAAGTCGACGTCGGTGACCGGAATGACACAAACTTCCCGGGTTTCGACGTTGAGTTGCTGGCCGGCGGCAACGTGCTGGGCGGCGTTGACGAAACTTCGCTCGCCGTCCCCAACGGCGGGTTCGCTACGGCGGTTGTCAACTTCGAAGTGCTGCCTGGCGACCCGAACATCGGCTTGCCGCTGGAGATTCGGCTGTCGACCAACGGCGGCCAAACCAACTTCGACAACGTCCGGCTGACGGCAATAGTCACCCCGGAACCCGCGTCGATCGCGATCTGGACCGGGCTGGGCCTGCTGATTTGTGCGATGGGTCTGATTGATCGCCGGCGCAACAGCTAGCTGTATTTAGAACAAATTGCCCTCAACTGTTCTACAACTCCTAGGTTGTGAATCTGTCGTTCGGGCGGTGTAGTGCGGACCTCCAGGTCCGCCGACGCCCGATTTCTTGAGACTGTGTGTGCGGACCTGGAGGTCCGTAAGACATGAACTCACAGCCTCGACGCGACTACTTCAGTCTCAGCGCCAGGGCCGAAGGTCCGAAAGTCAGTAGCCCCGTCCGCCAGGGCGGAGAACGACTTCCCAGCGCAATCGTGAAGGCCAGGAGGAACTAACCGAAAACCTCGGAAGTAGCACGGATTGCCAATCCGTCCCGAGGTTTTCGGATACGTTCTTTAGTCCCGGGAAACATGCTGAAAGGACGCAGGCCGTGCCCATTTATTCACCACGAGCATGCCGCTTTGCCGCTGGACCACGGACTTTTGCCTCCCCCCCGCTGGAAAAATTTCTCAAGAATCTCTCAAAAAAAGTGTACCACTCGCTTGACACGAAAATGAAAATATGTATACTGTACTGATGTCACTTTACTTCCACCCAAGGAGCAGAGCATGTCGAACGTACAGTCACAGGCCGGCCAGAAATTCACCTCGCAATTGCACACCGCCAACGGACACCATGTACCAGCCACCCCCGAAAGTGCCGATTTTGGTACATCTGCGGACACCGGCCAGGCAGAGCGGTCGCCGCAAACCGTTGTGCCGCAAGAGGTTGCGCAAGCCGCCGCCAATCTGGCAGCGGCGCAAATGTACCACGGAGCGGAAAATCCCGGTACAAGTGAAGAAACTCCGCCGCGGGAAGAGGTTAGTCACAATAGTTCGCCCGGTGAAGCGTGCGAAGACGAAACCGATTTCGGCTTTATGGGCTTCAGCATGGAACAGGAGGTTCCCGTCAAGCGGACGCCCCGCCATGAAGAACTACCAGAGCCGCCGGTCAAAAAGAACCGCACCCCGTTGACGCAGGACGAAAAGGACCGCGTTGTGGTGTTGGTCTCTTACGGGCATTCGCTGCGGCAGGCGGCCGCACACATTGGCCGCACGCATGTGACGCTGAGCCGGCACTTGAAAAAAGACAAGGCGTTTGCCGAGAAGGTCGAACGCTATCGCCGGTACGCCGAAAGCGACGCCATGCGAGAAGTGGTCGCCGCCAGCCGAAAATCATGGCGGGCCGCCGCGTGGTTGCTGGAGTACCTTGGGCGGCGCGAACGGGCGCTCGTCGGTCCGGAAGTGAAGCCTCCGAAACCGCCGAAAAGCCAATAAGCAACTATCCTGCCTTGGGGCCTTGGAAGCCGAGTTCCCGGTAAGCGGCTGGCTTTACGACTTCAGTCATCTTCAGAGCAGTGATTTCGCTGAAGGGGATAATGACTTCCCGCGCCCCCATTGTGTCCGGGGCGCGGCGTTGCAAGAGGACGAAGTTGTCCATCGTCATGAATTCCTGAAACGGCGTTTGCTCTCCGGCTGCGACGACCACGCCTTTGCGCGGCAACGATTGCGGCCAGGCTTGAAAGAGTTGCCGCCAGACGTTTGTTCGATCCATCTTCCACTCCTAGAAACATACTTGATTGTTCATGAACGTTCGTTGTGGGAGGCGACTCCCGTCGGCGACCGTCCATTACTTGGCTTCACCGCAATTTTCCAGTAGCAGAAGTCGTGAGACTTTTGGAAATTCGGGCGCAGAACCGAGTTCCCCGAACTCTCACGAGTCCGGCTACCCTCAATTCAATGCGTATCATTGGGCTAGTTGAATCTGTCGTGTGCCTGCTACTATCAATCTTCGATTTGAAACAGCCGGCGGAGTGCATTGAGTAAGCCGTGCGGTGCTCCGCTTTCGGCTTCGTCGCGGAGCGATTCCAGCGGCGGGTGCAGTATTTTGTTGACCACCCGGTGAAACGATTGCCGAATTTCGTCGCGGGTGCGGTCGTCGAGGTGATCCAGTTTTGCCAGCAAGCGGGCCAACTCCTCTTCCTTCAGTTCATCGGCGCGTTGCTTCAGCCGCTGGATCGTCGGGCCGGTTGCGCGGTGATGCAGTTCGGCCATGAAGCTGCCAGTTTCGGCTTCGATGATCGCCTCGGCCTTGGGCCATTCACGCTGACGGGCCTGGCGGTTGGCCTCGCAGGCCTGTTGTAAGTCATCGATGGAGTATAGGTAGACGCCGTCGAACTGTTCGATGTCAGAATGAAAATCTCGGGGAACGGCCAAATCGAGAATGAGTTGCTGCCGGCCACTCCGCTGCTTCACGATTGGCTCGTATCGCTGGGCAGTCACAATCGGCTCGCTCGCCCCGGTTGTGCTGACAACTAAATCGGCCTTCGTCAACAACGAATCGAGCGCCTCCCACGGGTGCGAATTTCCGGAGAACTCGCGGGCCAAGGCTTGAGCGCGTTCCAGGTTGCGGTTGGCGACGTGAATGTTTCTGGCTCCCAAATCTTTCAGGTAAACCAGCGTCTCTCGCCCCATTTCGCCTGCACCGATGACCAGAATGAACTTGTCGTCGAAACTTTCGAAAAGCTGGCGGGAAATCTCGCTGACAGCCACGCTAGGAACACTGACCCGCTTTTCATGAATCGATGTCTCGGTCGTAACACGCTTGGCGACCCGCATCGCCGCTTGAAAAGCGGAATGTGTGAGCGGTCCGGCGCTGTCGACAGCCCGGGCGTGATCGTACGCTTGTTTGACTTGCGCGAGGATCTGCGGCTCGCCCACGACCATGCTATCCAAGCTGGCGGCCACCGTGAACAGGTGGCGGATCGATTCTTCGCTGGTGCGGTGGTTGAACTCGTCGAAGATCTCACCTTCGTCAAGCCCGTGAAACTTGGCGACGAATGCGATCATGTCGTGGTGCGAAGGGCAAGCCGCCGTTTCTTCGGCGAAGGTGTAAAGCTCGATCCGGTTGCAGGTTGAAAGAATTGCGGCTTCCACGAACGGAAACTGCACGCGCAACTGCTCCAGCGCATCGCGAACACGCTCGGGCGTAAACGCCAGACGCTCACGCGTTTCCAGCCGCGCCGTATGGTGGCTGCAACCGATCATTTGCAGTTTCATGGCTGGCCCCCCGATTGTGACGCAACGTAGCGCATTGATGGAGGATTCTCGTTTAACCGCGCCCCAACGGGAAGCGCGTCGGTAACCGGATAGCGACGCGCTTCCCGCCAGACTTGCCATGACGGAGATTCAAGAGTCCAGGTGGGCAACTGGCAAGTCTTCTGGGGCGCGGTTAAACGATCTGCGGATTCGACACTGGCTTGCGACGCGTGCTGTGATGACAACACCAGCCCCAACACGATTGCCAGAAAACCGAAGCTGGCCATCGTCAGGTAGGCGACCTTTCTTCCGCGGCGGGCGGGGCGATAGAGCCAGTTGAACAGCAGCGCGACAATCAACCACAACAGCAACACGCCGCTGCTCCAAACGGTTGGTTCGGTCCAGGCGACCGTCGGCGCGGCTTGCGAGTGGGCGATGGCATTCATCACCACGCCCGTCAACAAGCCGACCGCCAGAAAGAACGAAGAGATCAGCAACGACTCTTCATTCAGCCGTTGCAGCCATTCCAGGCTGGGAAGTTTGAACGTCCTCGACGGCGGGATCTTATGCTTCAACCGATACGATTGCAGCAAGAACATCAGCCCGGCCACGAAGCCGATGGTCACACCGACCGTTCCGATCAACAGCGCCACCCCGTGGCCGATGCCCCAATACCGCAAGGTATCGCTGCGTTCGAAAGCCGGCGCGTCGATCAGCCAGTAAGCCGCCCCAATCAGCGCCAAGATCAGCGGCAACATGAACACGCCGATCAGCGGTACGCGCCGCAGCGATAATCCCAAGCAGGCCAACGCCAGTACCCAAGCCGCCAGAAGACACCAATAGTGCCATGTCGAAAAGAGGGTAATCGTGCCGACTTCCGCGTTGGCGATATTCCAAAGGTGAACCGACTGGGCGAAAATTCCCGCGATCAAAAAGCCAATCGCCGTGCGGCCGAGCCAGACGTTCTGAACCCGCATGCGGACCGATTCCAGCACCAGCGCCACCGCGTAGCTGGCCGCGAAGCAGGTGATGGTGATTCCCGATAGCATTCGTGGCCTGGCGGGTCGGGTTTGTGGCCCAACCATCGTGAGGGATGGTGCGCGAGGAGCGAGGGAAAAACAACTTCGTCTTCAGTCCCTCTCCCCCTGGGAGAGGGTAGGGTGAGGGCAAATGGTAAATGCCGAAGTTGTTTTTCCCTCGCTCCCAATTCAGCGCTTGATTCGTCTTCCGTAGACGGGCTTCACACCCGTCCTACGTCCCATTTTACCCTAGGGCCGCCGATTGCGGGATTGCGGGATTGAAGTACCCTTGTTGCTAGCTCTGTAGGCGGGTAAATTACCAAATTCCCTGTCAATTGAGATTGAAGCCCCCACGGAAGATCGATGCAGAAGACTTACATGGCCAAGCCGGGCGAGATCGACGCCCAGTGGTGGGTCGTTGATGCCGACGACAAAATTCTGGGCCGCATGGCGCGTGAGATCGCCGTCCGCCTGATGGGGAAGCACCGCCCCAACTATACGCCGCATACTGACACGGGCGATTTCGTGATTGTGCTGAATTGCGAAAAGGTCAAAATGACCGGAAGCAAGTGGCAAAAGAAGGAGTACCGCTGGGTCACCGGGTGCACCGGAGAGAAGAGCGAAAGGGCAGAAGACCGCCGGCAACGCCCCCCCCAACGGAACA
>CALBTA010000682.1 GCA_937967755.1 uncultured Planctomycetaceae bacterium
GCGTTGAGATGAGAAGTGAAAAGAAGACTGCCCTCACCCCGGCCTTCCCCCACGGGGAGAGGGAGAAATGGCCTCACCCAGAAGTCGGAGGGAGAGTGAATTCACCAACACCGTCGGTTAGGCGGTACTTTGGTGAATCCTGACGTTCCGGCCAATACGAAGGAGTTTGCGTAAGTGGTTGTTAGTTCAGTAGTTAGCGAGAATTCAGGGGGCCTGCGAATGAGCGAGAGATTCACCACTGGCACTGCCGGGCGTGAAAAGTGGTGATTGACGTAAGTTCAGGGTGAGTCCGAAGTTATCAACAATTGCGGAAACGTCAGTGGTGAATGCAGTGGTGAGACATTTGTGGAAAGCGTAGAGGGGGGCTGACATCACGCACGCGAGATGACGAGCGTTGCAGACATCGCAGTGATGGTAAGCGATAGGAGCAGCAGGGCCAGGCGAAGGTTGCGGGCGGTTGCGTTGCCCAAAGCGATGGCGGCTAGTTGGTGCATTAGCGCGAGGGCCGTGAGGATCGAGGTGACCAGCAGCCCGGTTGCCCAAATATTGCCACCCATCAGCCTGGCTTGCTCCGCATTGCCGGAAGAAAGGAGAACCCACATGCCGAGCGGAACTTGCGACAGCGTGGCCAACAGCGCGATGCGGCCGCCCCAGGTGACAACGCCGTTCAGCGAAGCCGCGTCACGATCGTCCGATGCCAATGGGCGGCGCGCCAGTTCAGCGTGGGCCAGCCAACTTGTCAGCAGCGCACAGGTGGCGAAGCTGGCGATCCAAACGTGCAACCATCGCGAAGCGAGTTCCGCTTGAAAGATCAGTTCCCGAAAACCAGCAGCATTGATGGTTTCGCCTTCGGGCGAGGTGGCCGCCAAATGGGCGATGGCGGTCATGAGCGCCGGAAAGTGCCAGAGCAGATTCGACGCGGCGGCTAGCGCAACAATCGCATGGCCGATCCGTCCAGCGGCTGATCGCGGCGGCAGCCACTTCCACCACGCGATGTAGATCACCATGCACAGCACATAGAACGCCAACTCCCACAACCCAAAATAGATTTTCGACGGCAATCGCTCGAGTGCCGCAAAATATTCGGCGTTGCCTCCGATCCACAACAACCAGCCATTAGCCAGACCGATCACCGCCCCCAACCCGAAACAACCGAGTGACCAATGGGCCAGCCGCCGACCGAGTTGATCGCCGATCGTGCGATCGCGAAAGCGAACCCACTGCACGGCGATGCACGCCAGCGGACCTGATGCCGCGACGTTCATCGCCAACAGGTGAGCGGCCAACAGGATGGTCTGGACGAAAATCATTGCGGAATCACAAGGGAAAGTGCGGTTTGCCAACTGGGCGAATCGCACGTCCGTTGACGGTTTTCACAATCGACATTAGCATGAACGGCCATCGCTGCTGATGCAACGACAGCCATGTAAATTGTGCAGGGCGCTTAGCTCAGTCCGGTTAGAGCGTCTGCCTTACACGCAGAATGTCACAGGTTCGAATCCTGTAGCGCCCACTTGGAACCTACCCGAGAACCTCGGACGGATTAACAATCCGTTCCACTACCGAGGCTATTGGTCTGCCGACCGCTTCTGCCAACCGAACATTCCAAGGATTAGAAATGCCGCGTAAGAAACGAGACGATTACGAAGAAGATAGCTTCTTGGACGAAGAGATCGCCGACTTCGATGACGAGGACGAGGAACTCGATGAAGAGGACAGCGAAATCGAGGAAGAAGTAGACGAAGAGGAGGAAGAAGCAGCGCCCAAGCGAAGGAAAAAGGCTTCGACGAAATCGACGCGGAAGACCAAACCGAAAGCCAAGCCCAAGGCCAAAAAGAAAGCGAAGAAAGACGAAGCGGAAGATGACGAGGCCGGCGAAGACGAACCGGCGAAGGACGAAAAATCAGACGCAGACAACTCCGAGGCCGCTGAGGAAGAGCCTGAGGAGGAGATCGACTATCCGCCCGATGACGAGCAAGCCGTGGCAGCACTGAAGAATTTACGCGTGCGGTTGGACGTTAGCGAGAAGGGAAATGTCTGGCGGGTAATTTTCAACGAAGCCGCCAAGGACCAGGCGTTGTTGCTGCTCGGCGGCTTGCCGGCCTTGAAGGAGCTTTGGCTGCTGGGCAGCAAGGTGACGCCTGACGCCGCGGAGAAATTCAAAGAAGACCACCCAAAGATGACCGTCTATTCGTAGCCAACTTGGTAGCGGGGGCTTCCAACCACCGGTAAGTCGCGTTGGCGAGCGCTGCGGCGCTAAGGAGAGTACGGTGGCTAGAAGCCCCCGCTACTGTCAGCCGGTACATTCGGAATATTCGGCGCTTCGTGCCGCCGAACTTTGCGCCATCGCTTTGGGCTCTTGCGCGCGCAAGGTAGAATAGCAATACCAAATCCGCCTTCGCCTTTCACCCAACCTGTGAGCCTACTGTGTCGGTAACTCCTTTCCTGGCAGAGCACTTCATCAACCGCGAGATGAGTTGGTTGGAATTCAATGCGCGCGTCCTGGAAGAAGCCCAGGATGAAGCAACACCGCTGCTGGAACGTGTGAAGTTCCTGTCGATCTTCAGTTCGAACCTTGACGAATTTTTCATGGTCCGCGTGGCGGGGCTGCGTGAGCAGGCGTTTTCCGCCGGGACGGCACAAGACGCCAACCCGGATGAGTTGAAGCCGCTGGAGCAGTTGCGGTTGATCAGCCAGCGAACGCAGCAGCTTGTCGCCGATCAATACGCCTGCTTGAACAACGAAGTGCTCTCGAAGTTAGAGGCCGAAGGCATTCGCATTGTCGGGCGTGAGGAAGGGGGGAAGAGTAAAGCCCTTGACGAATTCTTCAACGATACGGTCTTCCCGGTGCTAACGCCCATGGCGATCGACCCCAGCCATCCTCGGCCACGATATCACAACCGCGGGCTTTACCTGGCGGCGATGCTCACCCGGCGGAGCGGCCTAGGGCCGAAGAACTTGTTCGCGGTCGTACACATTCCCCAGGTTTTGCCGCGGCTGGTCCCCGTGCCCACCAAGAAGGGTCAGGCGTTCATCTTCTTGGAAGAGCTTGTCGCCGCCCGGTTGCCTGAGCTGTTCGGTGGCTTCGACGTCGACACGCGAGCCAGTTTCCGCGTTACGCGCGATAGCGATATCGACATCATCGAGCAGGAATCGGACGACATGCTGCGGATGATCGAAGAACGACTGCGCGCCCGCCGGCGGGCGGATGCGGTCAGGCTGGAGATTTCCGCCGAAGCTGACGACGAACTGGTGCAGCAGCTTGTCGAACAAGAGCAGCTTCGCAGCGATGCCGGCGACGGGTACTCGGAAGTTTACAGTGTGCCGGGGCCGGTCGACCTGACTGGTTTGATGAGTTTGGGCGGACTGGTTGACCGCAACGACTTGCGTGATCCGCCGTTCACCCCGCAGCTGGCCCGCGGGTTACGGCGGGGCGGTTATGATGAACTGTTCCACACCATCGCCCGCCGCGATGTGCTGCTGCACCATCCTTACGATTCGTTCAAACCGGTGGTCGAATTCATCGAGCGGGCGGCCGAAGACCCGCGGGTGCTGGCGATCAAGCAGACGCTTTACCGCACCAGCGGCGACTCGCCGATTGTGCGTTCGCTCATCTCCGCGGCGGAAGAAGGAAAGCACGTTACCGCGCTGGTCGAGTTGAAAGCTCGTTTCGACGAGGAAGCGAACGTCAGTTGGGCCCGGCAGATGGAACGGGCCGGTATTCACGTCGTGTACGGGTTTTTGGATTTGAAGACCCACTGCAAGGTTTCGCTGGTCGTCCGCCAAGAGGATTCGGGCTTGAAGCGGTACGTTCACCTGGGAACCGGGAATTACAACCCGACGACCGCCCGCATCTATACCGACATGGGCATCTTCACAGCCGACGATGACATCGCCGAAGATGTTTCGGGCTTGTTCAATCTGCTGACTGGCTACTCGCAAGGTCAAACTTGGAACAAACTGATCGTCGCGCCGGAAGACTTGCACCGCCGCACGATTCAATTGATTGAAGAACAGACAGCGCTCGCCGAAGCCGGCAAGCCTTCACGCATTTTCGCCAAATTGAATTCCTTGGTCGACCGGCGCACCATCGAAGCCCTTTACCGTGCCAGCCAAGCGGGTGTGCCGATTGAATTGGTGGTTCGCGGCATTTGTTGCCTGCGGCCGGGGATCAACGGGCTTTCAGAAAACATTCGTGTGATCAGCATCGTCGACCGTTTCCTGGAGCACAGCCGCATCATGGTCTTCGGACCCGATGAAGATGCCAGCGTTTTTCTGGCCAGCGCCGATTGGATGCCGCGCAACTTCTACCGCCGGGTGGAAGTGATGTTCCCCATTGAGTCGAGCGCCTTGAAAACTCGAATCTTGGAAGAGATTCTGCCTGCGTTCGCGAAGGACAACGTCAAGGCCCGTTTGCTGCGGGCCGACGGGAAGTACGACCGCGTGAAACCGGCCCGAGGCGAAGTGCCCTACCGCTCGCAAGAGGAATTCTTAAAACTTCATTTGGCGATGATTCCGGAAAAGCCCCCGGCCAGCGTAAACGGCAAGGAAAGACGGAAGCGGCCACGGAAGCCGCGCAAGGCACAAAAGTAAGAGCCGCATTCAGGAGGGATCGAGTCTATGCTTCGTCGGCTAATCGTAATGCGGCACGCGAAGAGTTCTTGGGATTCCGGTGTTCCTGACGACCACAGCCGGCCGCTGAACGCCCGCGGGCGTCGCGATGCCCCGTTGGTCGCCGCCCGGCTGCAAGAAATTGGCTGGGCACCTGAGTTGGTCGTCAGCAGTGATTCCGAGCGAACAACCGAGACGCTGCAGCGGATGCTGGAAGAGTTTTCGCCGGCACCACAGTTCGAGTTCACACGCGCGCTCTACCACGCCGGCATTCATGAGATCCGTGAGGCGATCGTGAACACTTCGCATGAAGTCTCCACCGTGATGGTGCTGGGCCACAATCCCGGCTGGCAGCAAGCCGTGGCCTGGCTGTCGGATCAGCAAATCGCAATGACCACGGCCAACGCAGCGCTGCTGGAAACCGAAGGTGAATCCTGGCGCGAAGCCCTACAAGACGACCGCACCTGGCAACTGGTCGACGTGATCCGCCCGAAGGAGTTGGTTGGCTGAGCAGAGGAAGTACAAATTCGCCGCCTCATATTTTGGCGAGGCGGAAGGACGGAGGCCAGGCGTCGGAGTATATATTGTGCAGTGGCTTGGAGTGGAGAATTCTAGCTCGCAACTCCGCCGCGGCGCGTGGCGACGGAAACATTGTGCACGACGATCCCGCTGACTTTTGCCCCCACGGCGGTCACTTTGTCGCGGGCTTCGACCACTTTGCCGGCGCGGCTGTCGTCGCGCATTACGGAAAGTACAACCGCGTCGGCCTTGGGTGCGACGATTAGCGGTTCGACGTTCGTCAACACCGGTCCGGCATCGACGATCACGAAATCGAATTGATCCTGTAACCCGATCAGCAGTGCGTCGAGCGTTTCGCCCGCCATCGCACGTTGGCTGTCGGCGTCGCGCTGGCCCGCCGGCAGGACCGACAACCCGTCATACCCACTAGGCAGGGCGCAACCGGTCAAGCTAGTGTTCTCTCGCAGGCAATCGCAAAGCCCAGGCGAGGCTTCCACGCCGAACGCGACGTGCTGCCGCGGTTTCTGCGTATCCGCATCGATCAGCAATGTCCGCTTCCCCGCTTTGGCAAACCCGACCGCCAGTTGGCTGGCCAAAATCGTCTTGCCCTCGCCGCCGACGGCGCTGGTGACCATAACCAGCTTCGCACCCGGAGTGGCTTTTGTTCGTTCGCTTAACGCCGTGCGGAGGCCGGCAATCGATTCGGTGACGGCGCGTTCGGATCGTGTGGACATACCCGCACCCGGCTTCCAGCGGGATCGAAACGCTGGCAGTTTCCCCAGCACCGGCAGCCCGGTAATCTCCCCGGCATGGGCGGCGCTGTTGACGGGGGCTTGCGCGACATCCCAAGCGACGAAGCCGGCGACCACTAGCCCCAACACGACCAGCGCCGAACATATCGTTTGAATCAGCTTCGTCTGCCGGGAGTTGGAATTCGGTACGCTGGCGCTTTGGATTTTTACGATCCGGGGCGGGGAGGCGATCTGTACGCGCAAGTCTTGAATTTCCGCCTGGCGGGCCTGGTTGAGTTTCACCTCGTAGGCCAGTTCCTCGCGATCGGTCTCCAGTTGCGCGCTGTACCCATCCAACTGCCGCACCAGTTCGACCTGATCTTCGTGTTGCCGCTTCACCTCATCAAATCGTTCAACGAGGATATCGCGTTCGGCGATGGCTTTGTTCAACGACACGCCCGTCACTTCTGTGCCGTTGAGTTCGTCTAAGAACCGCTGTTCCACGCGGCGGGAAAGTTCCCGGCGGCGGGCGGCCAGTTGTTGGGCAATCAATTCGGCCTGCGATGCGGCCCGCTGCACACTCGGCGAAGAGCCGCGGGCGGTCGCTGCGATCGACGTGTACTGCTGCTGGGCAAGTTCCAACTCCTCCAGCAGGCGGCTGTACTGCGTGTCGCGTTCCAATGCCTCGGCAACCAGGTAGTCGGGCGGTTCGTTTTCGCCCGTGGCCACCGGCGTTTCGTCTTCGGTTTCGGCCAAGGCCAACCGCAGATCAATTTCGTAGATCCGGCTCTCCAGCGCGGCGCGGGAAGCGTCCAGCTTGCGGAGTTTTTCCAGTTCCTGATCCTCGTACAAGCAGTGGGTCACCACACAACCGCGTCCCGGGGGAGTGAGATACTGCAGCAGTCCTTTGTCGCGGCGGATATCGACCATCGGCTGCAGTACGGAGCTGCCCTTGATCGC
>CALBTA010000683.1 GCA_937967755.1 uncultured Planctomycetaceae bacterium
ACGGCGTCACCAAACCCAACGCCCATCTGATGTTGGGTGGCGAGCCGATTCAAGTAAACCCCGACGGCACTTTTTCCGTTCGCTTGGAACTGGGAAATCAGCGGCAAGTCATTCCGGTTGTTGCCGAGAGCCTCGACGGCGTACAGCAACGCACCATCGTCGTCGCGGTTGAACGCAACACCAAGGTAATGGAACCGGTCACGCGCGATCCGAATGAAGTTTAAAGATTGTGGGATGCGGATTTCGGGTAGCAGAAGTCGTGAGACGTCGTGGGACTTCTGGCTGGGCATCAGATCAGAGCGCCCCATCCGAACTCTCACGAGTTCGGCTATGCCAAGAATCCACGCGGTGAATCGATTTGAACCGTGCCGGGACGAACGTTGTCTGGATCCTGTGGGACGGGGTCGGGCGTGTCGGTATTTGAAGAAAACGCGGCGATTACGGCCACAACAACGACCAAAATCAAAGCCAAAAAGGCCCCGGCACCCAGGGCGATCCAAACCCAGATTGGCATCGGCTTGGAGCCGACGGTCGATCGGTTGCGGTGGGACAGGACCGAGGTCGTGTCGGTCGCCAGGCCGGAATTCGTCGGCGACATTCCAGCATTCGGCCCGCTCCCTTTGGACGACCCGCCGACGTCAATCGAAATATTGATATCCGACCCGGAGTGGGAATCGGTTTCGCTGTCCAAAGGCTGAGCTGTCAGCAAACCGCCGTTTCTTCGCGCAGCCGAATCATCCATCGCCCACGCGGGAACTCCCTTGACTGTTTCTCGTCCTCCTTGGGCGACGGTGTCATAGTCGCTTTGCTCCGCCGGTTCCGGCTTGATCTTCGAGCCCGTTCCAGAGGGACGATCACCGGAGCCACCCCCTTGGCGGCGCGGCGGCGGCTTGCGGGCTAAGTCGGATGAGGAACCTTGCTTACGGCGGGGAGGGGCTTCGCGCGCCGGGGCATTGCGAGCGGGCGCTTCGCGCGCCGCTTGGGCCGCCGCGCCTGCCAAACGCTTCGACGAGCCGCTGCCCCCTTGCCCGCGCGATTCGAGCCACTCTTCCAAAGCCTCGCTCACCTCGCCTGCGGTCTGATGCCGGTCGTCGGGATCCTTCTGAATCATCCGGGTGCAAATGCCGATCAGCGAAGCCGGGCAGTCGGGCCGGTCGTCGCGAATATCAGGCGGCATCTGCGTTTGGTGCTTTGCGATCCGCTGCGCCAACGTGCCATCGTTAAAAGGCGGATGCCCCGTGAGCAAGTAATACAGCGTGCAACCAAGGCTGTAGATATCTGCCCGCAAGTCAACGTTGTGGCTGTTCAGGGCCTGCTCAGGTGCCAGGTAATCCGCGGTTCCCAGCACGTTTTCGTTATGGGCGATGGTCAGGGAAGCCATCTCATCGTTCTTGAACAAGGCCAGGCCCATGTCCAGGATTTTGATCGTGTTGGAATTATCCAACAGCAAATTGGCCGGCTTGATATCGCGGTGAATCAGCCCGGCTTCATGGGCATGTTTCAGCCCCCGCGCGGCTTGGGAAATGTACTCGGCCGCTTTCTCGATTTCAAGTTCTTCCTTCGTCTCCTCAAGCCCGCGAACCAACTGCTGCAAATCGCGGCCTTCGACAAACTCCATCACCAGATAATGATTGTCGCCCTCGTTATCAACATC
This sequence comes from uncultured Planctomycetaceae bacterium, assembly GCA_937967755.1. Lineage (GTDB taxonomy): Bacteria > Planctomycetota > Planctomycetia > Pirellulales > Pirellulaceae > CALBTA01. The sequence continues at coordinate 1,655 of CALBTA010000683.1, forward strand.
GTAAGCCCGCACGATGTTAGGGTGATCCAGTCGGGCAGCTGCCTTCGCTTCCTGATAAAAGCGGCCCAGGTAGGAAGAATCGTCAACGCGGCTCTTAGGCAAAACTTTGATCGCCACGCGCCGCTGCATCAACGTGTGTTCGGCCAGGTACACGCTGCTCATCCCGCCCGTGCCTAAGTGTCCGAGCAGTTTGTACTTGCCCAGGAAGAAGCCTTTGTACTTTTTGTCCAGCAGCTTGTCGGCTTGCCACTGGGTGAGCAAATCGCGCTCGATCAAGAATTCCGAAAAGTCTTCGGCCTTGATCGCTGAAGAATCGTCGAGCGGGTCGCCATCGTGCTGAGCGCGGAAATCGGCAAATGCCGTCGCCAGTTCCTTTTCAGAAACCAGGCGGCTGCGGGTGATCAACTCAAAGAGGTTTTTGACGCTGAGCTTTGCCATGCTGGTGAGCCGGTGTGACTGGGCGACTCTCGTTCAGCGACGCCCCCTGTGCATAGTGCCAGGGGTAAAATAAGCGCCTACGGTTTTGTAACTTGGTACTTTACATTTTGATTACAACGACAGTTCGCGCCGACCCTAATCTCGCGCGTTCACACTGTGGGACGCCGTTTCGGCCGCCCCCAGCGGTTCGGATTTTCGTATTCGTTCCGATGGCGAAGAACTCGCGATGAAAAGTTTCGGTAAGATAAAACTAACATGAATCAGGGAAAGATACCAGCAATTGTGCGGCAAAGTAAAGCGCCAATGCCCCAATCCGAGCACCCAGGGCGGCGGTTTTCAGTCTGCCGAAAGGGGCCGGACCATGCCTGAGGATGTTGTAGTCTACACCCGTGGGGGCTGCCACCTTTGCGACGAGGCGATTGAACTGCTCATCCGTCGCGGCCTTCAGCCCCGCACGGTCGACATCGACGCCTTGCCGGAAGCCCAGGCGGAGACGCGCGAATTGTACGACCATTGTGTTCCGGTCGTAACGTTTGGTGGGAAGGTGAGGTTCCGGGGCAGGGTGAACGAAGTGCTGCTGGATCGAATCTTGCGGCAACAATAGCCCCGCAATGCAGGGGGCAACCGGCGAGGGCCTTCTCTTGGATCAGCTCGGAATCTTTGCGAAATACTGGCAGCCAGGGCAAGTGAAGACCCGCTTGGCAGCCGGTATCGGCGAAGTTCCGGCGAGTGAGATTTACCGCGAGTTCGTCGTGACGTTGCTGAAGCGGTTGGCGGAGCCAGATGTTTCTTGCCCTCACCCCGGCCCTCTCCCAAAGGGAGAGGGTGTCTCTCGCCTGCGGCGGGTCCTTTGCTTTTCACCGACTTCTCGACAGG
>CALBTA010000684.1 GCA_937967755.1 uncultured Planctomycetaceae bacterium
CAAACGCGACGCCTACGCTAACACCCTCAGCCGCGGGCAAACGCAACGCCTGGGCCTTGCCCGCGTGATGTTGCACGACCCGCATGTGCTGCTGCTCGACGAACCGCTTTCAGGGCTGGACCCCCGCGCCCGCATCGAAATGCGGAACCTACTGCGAAGGCTCGGCGAAATGGGGAAGACGATTATTGTCTCCAGCCACATCCTGCCGGAGTTGGCCGATGTCTGCAACAAGATCGGCATCATCGACCGGGGCGTGATGCAGCACTGTGCCGAAGTTTCCGAGGTGATGAAGCAAGTCCGCCGGCAGACCGTGTTGCACATTGAAGTTGCCGGCGACGGGGACACCGCGGCGCGCGTTTTGGAAGATCATGACATTGTGGACAACGTTGAAACCAACGCTCACCGGTTGATTGTCACCCTCAAAGAGGGTATCGAAGACTATACCGATTTGCCTGCGTTGCTTGTTTCGGCTGGCCACCGCATCAAATCGTTCCGCGAAGAGGAACTAAGCCTCGAGGCGGCGTTCATGGCGCTGACACAAGGAACTGGGGTACGCATCTAATGGCGATTGAATTTCCCTGCACGGGCTGCGGCAACCAACTAAGCGTTCCTGATGAAGCTGTCGGCAAACGGGCCCGCTGCCCGAAGTGCCAAACGGTTGTCAGCGTACCTGATCAATCGCCCGCTGCGGATGCCGGCACCGACGATGAGTTTCGGCTCAAGCCGCTCGACAACCCGCCGTCGGCCCCGTCGCAGTCACCCGCGAGTGACCCGGCAGGCTTCCCAGCGGGCGCGGCGGCCGGTTTTTCCAGCAGCGACCCACCCCAAAAACCAACCTACAGCGACAACCCCTACGCCTCACCGTCGCTGGGGTATGACGACCCGTACGTAAAGAAGGCGGCACCTGGAACAATCACGCCGACGCCCATCGACTTCGGCGACGTCTTCTCCCATGCATGGAACCTTTACATGCAGAACGTGGGAATAGTGCTGGGCGCGGTGATGCTCGCGTACGTTATCAACCTGATCATCGGCTGGGTGTTGGGTTTCATTGTGGGCGTATTGCTTGGGATCGTGGGAGAGGGCGACCCCGCTGCGGCAGCCGTTCTCAACCTCGTCATGCAGTTATTCTTGAACCTCGTTCAGGTCGCGATTGCAACGTTCTTCAATATTGGTGTATGGCGAATTGTCCTGGACGTGGGAAAAGGGCAGCGGCAAGACTTTGGCCGATTCTTTTCTGGCGGTGACATCTACCTACCGATGTTCGGAGCCGTGTTGCTCTGGCTGCTGATGGTGGTTCCTGCAACCTTCCTGTTGATTCTGCCCGGCATCGCCGTATTGATTGTGTTCGGCCAGTTCCACTTCTTGATGATCGATCAGCGACTCGGTGTCATCGAATCGTTTTCAAAATCAATTGAAATCACCAACCCGAATTGGCTCCCGCTGCTGGGTATCTATACGGTTTGCTTGCTGATTGCCATCGCCTGCTGCATCACCTGCATCCCTGTCGCGTTAATTTTCTTCGGCCCTTACATTTCGATGGTCTTTGCAGTGATGTACTTGAAGATGACCGGACAGGAAGTTGCGCGGGCATAGCTGCTTCAAACCATCTGAAGCCTGTATCGTACCTGTCCTATTCTTTGGTCCGTTCGTAGAGCTGCTCTACGTCGTGGCCTACACCAAAATGACGGGGCAGGTGATGCCGCAAGTTCGAATGAGCTAATTCCGCCACGAATGTGCAACACGCGCGCTGCGCATTGATGTCTTATGTGCAACAAAAGTTCGGCCCTCAGGGGCCCCGTTAAGCGCTGCGCGTTGCACGCTTTTGTGCAACTAAAGTGTTGCACATTAACTTACGCATGGGCTGCCGGGCTGTGCCTACGTGGCGGCAAGCTGCCAGCTAAGCAGGTCCGATTCATTGTCAGTCATGTAGCTTGCTTCACTACTATGCTCTTAGTCCACCCGTTCAAGTCAACAAGCTGGCAGCTTGTGACTACGTAGGCCGCGCCTGTGCCAGGTTTTCCCACCTGGTGGTACATTTGTAACGCCTCTATCTGTACATGTGTTTCCATAAGTCGTCTGCTTACAATAGGTTGCATCGCCAGCGTTGTGTCTCGCTCCGCCCCAGATGCACCAAAATCGCACAACTCGGGGGTAACTGGTACATTCTCTCTGCCCTCCCGCTGAATGCATCCGGCGGCGCAGCACTGACCTCCAAGTGCCTACAATCGGCAAATTCGACGGCCTAGGAAGACCGTCGCACCCATTCATAAGTATAGTATACATAATTATACCTTCTTGTCAAGCGATTGGTACACTTTCTTGGCAAGTTTTCCAAGAAAAAGTTATTCCTTCCCGTTGGGCAGCGCTCTGAACTAGGTTTCAGCGGCGGAGCCGCGACAGCATATAGCTGCCGGCACCAGCCCGCAGAAACCGTGCGGACCATTCGCCCACCCGCGAAGCGGCGACAGCAAGCCCGAAATTGACTGCGCACCATTTGCTGCCGCCGCTTCGCGGCTAGCCGTTGTTGCTGCACCTGGTCCCACGGCTGACGCCGTGGGCTATATGCTGTCGCGGCTTCGCCGCTGACGAGAGCTAGTTTTGCTGTCTTGTGGCAACAAAAATACTTCACAGCGTTGCCCCTTGGGGCTTTGTTTTTCGAGGAATCCCGCATTCCCTTACCTCAACCTGCTGCGGCGCGGCCCTGCACCGCTTCGATGCGCCCGATCGGGTAGAACTGGCCCGCTACCGGCTCGGCTGCCATTTCGGCGTAGCGGCTGATGGCGTATTTTGAGTGCGGTTCCAACAACACGGCCAGCAGGCGGGCGTTCTGTTCTGTGACCGGGACGATGAGATCATCGTTTGGGATGTACTGGCAGGCGATGCCGCGGGACTTGATTTGCTTCGGCGGGCGCCGCGATCGTTCAGAGGGTGTCACCCGCTCAATGTGATGCCGCCGGGCCGTTACTGCTCCCGGTGGCAATTCTTCGGTCGTTACGATTCCATGGTTGTGCAACAAGGCCAGCAGTTCGCTGTTGCCGCCGGGAACGAGGTAGCCCAGCGGCGCAGCGACACTGTGGGTCACGTCGAACCGAGGGGTATACGTTCCTTCAAGTTGAACGGCGCGCACTTGCTGGTGTTTGGGATCATAGAATGGCAACGTCGGCGCAGGCGCGGAAGCAACGTACCGCGAGCGGATGGGAACAAGAAACTCTTCCGGTAGCGGTGCGCACGGGGGAATTTCGCGCACATCATTCACCACGCGGCGCAGCGCAACTTGCAACGCACCGGCCGTCCGGCTCGCCGCTTCGCAACCATCGAACCGCGTCGGCTGCCGCCCTTCCAACAAGACCGCCGGCACGCCCAACGATAGGGCCAGCCCATTGCGGGCATCGCAAACATCAGGCGTGCTGTGGCGGATGCGGCCGGTCTTGGTGATGATCGTATAGCGCTGGCAGCGAAATCCGGCGCAGCGCACACTTTCAACCCAACGCGGCAGAGAAGAACCCAGCCATGTTGCCCAAGCGGCATCCGCGCAAGCGGCCGGATTGTTCGCAATGTCGATGAAAACATCGGTCGCGTGTACCCAACCGCGCGCCAGCAGATGCCTTCGCCGCGGCGGGTAAGTATGCACGTCAATCACGAAGTGCGGCCGCCACTGGCGAGCGAACGCATGAATTGCCTGTGTCTCCACGGCGGCCAGACGCTGGTGATCGCGGTTCAGATCGATCCCCGCGCCGTTAGCCCGCTGGTGAAGGGAAGACCCATCTGGGTTCGCGTCGATCAGCCCCGCGATGTGGATGCCGCTTCGCTGAAAACTCTTGACGAATGCCGCAACCGCCTCGCGGGCAAGCGGTTCATCCCCATGCTGCCCCGCGACAATTAACACCCGCGTAGCCGCCGCTTCATCGCCGGCGAAGCGAACCACCAATGGCCGTTCTTGCGACGTGTAGCCGATTTGCAAAGTGCCGTGTGACATGTTTCGTTTCAAATGTAGGACGGGTTTGTAACCCGTCCAATATTCGCGCGCACGATGGACGGGTTACAAACCCGTCCTACTACTGCTTGGCCCTATGCGGCATCGGATTTGGCCGCCCTAAGAAACATCTCTTGAGATTGCGGGCATGTTTGTTGCGGTTTGTGATGCGGCCCTTGTGCCACCACGTGCCCATCTTCCATCACCACAATCTGATCGGCGCTCCGCACGGTGCTTGCCTTGTGGGCGATGACGACGACCGTCACTTGACCGCGCAACTGTGCGAGGGTCCGCATGATGATCGCCTCGACCTCGGCGTCGAGCGCCGACGTCGGTTCATCCAGCAGCAGAATCCGCGGGGCGGAAACGAGCGCTCTGGCGATGGCGATCCGCTGGGTCTCTCCGCCCGATAGGTTCGCCCCGCCGCGGCCGACCTTCGTCTTGTAGCCCCGCGGCAGTTGCTTGATGAAGCGGTGAGCACCCGCGGCCTTGGCGGCGCGAACCACGTCGCCGCGCGAGGCTGCCGGCTGCCCAAGACGGATGTTTTCTAAGATCGTTCCGGTAAACAGCAGCGGCCTTTGCGGAACGACGGCAACCGCCCGGCGGACTGAATCAAGCGTGGCGGCGCGAATGTCTTGGCCGTCGATCGAGACGCTTCCTCGATCCGGGTCGTACAGCCGGGCGATCAACCGCAGCAGCGAACTCTTGCCCGATCCGCTCCGCCCGACCACGGCCGTCAACGCGCCTGGTTGAATCGTCAATGAAACATCTTCAACCACCGCGGCTTCATCGTAGGCGAAAGAAACCTGCTCAAACCGCACTTCGCCTGGGCCTTGCTGTAGATCGATCGCCCCCGCGGCGTCTTCGATCTTTGGCTGAAGTTGGAGCAGTTCGTTGATTCGCTCCAGGCTGACCAGCCCGCGGCGGAAGGTGCTGGCGATGGCGGTGAATTGGCGGAAGGGTTGGTAGGCGAACGCCAGCAGCCCGGTGAACATCACCAGCGTGCCGAGGGTCATCGTGCCTTCGACAACCCGATGCCCGCCCAGCCACCAGGTGATCGCGATGCCGATGCTGGTCATCAGCCACACGTTGCCGTTGATCAACCCGGTAATCGCGTGGGCGTTCAGTTCATTGCCTTCCAATTCGGCCGCGCCATCCTGCATGCGCCGGGCGACGCGTTTTTCGGCGTGCAGCGTTTTGATCGACTCGATGCCGTCGAACGATTCCTTCGCCAGCGACGTCAGTTCGCTTTGCGACCGCCGGCTGGTGCGCGTCGCCGTGTGCAGCCGGCGTTGCAAATGGCGCGAGACGAGCATCTGCGGCGGCAGAATACTGAGCGACGCCAGGGCCAACAGCGGATCAATCCAAAACAGCATCGCCACGGGGTAGCCGACCCGCAA
>CALBTA010000685.1 GCA_937967755.1 uncultured Planctomycetaceae bacterium
GTTGTGTTCCGGCGGGTGGCCGCGGAAGACCATCGCCGCGATGCCGAAAAAGCCCGGCTCGAACCCGACCGATTCGACACCCCAACCCAACGCTGGCGAAGCCATAAGCGGCGCGGCGAAGCACAGGCCCAAGGTGCTGAGATATTTGGGGTGATCGCCGGCGTGGCTGATTTCCAGCGTGTAATTGCTGATGGTTTTGAAGCCCACCGGCGTCAGCCCGAGGAACACAAACACCACGGGGTAGAGGGCCGGCCCCCAAGCGTTCCAGTAGGAAAGCCCGATCGCCGCCGCTGGCATCGTGGCGATGGCCAACAGCACCATGCGAAGGACCAGACGGTTGCCGAAGCGGTCGGCGATAGGCCCGCAAATCAAACTGAACACCGCCGTGCCGGCATTTTGCACGATCACCCACAACATCAAGTTGTCCAACGGCAACCCTAAGCGGTCGCTGCGGCCGAGCGCTTGATAGTGTGGAAACAACGCCAGCGACGTACTGAACGCCATGGCGACGATTGCCAGACGGCGAAAGTTGGCATCGTCGCGAAATGTTCGCCAGGCACTTCGCATCAGGCGTCGCGGGCTTTTCACCCGCTCGCGGTGGTTGTCAGCAGGTTCCGACGTGAGCAGCATCGAAATCGCCGCGACCGCGAAGCAGATTGACGTGAACCCGAAGATCAAATCAAACCGCCGGACGTTATCGTGCAGCCAAAACGGCATCAGCGTGGCCACCGCAATAATGGCCGTGATCGCGCCGACGACGTTGGCGGTCAGCAACAATCTTCCCCGCCGGGTGGCGTGGATCAATTTGCCCTGCAAAGTTCCCAGCGACAGGTTGTTGATGCCGGTGAAGGCGAAAAACATCGTGTAACAAACGAGGAACACAATTGGCATCCACCAATGCCTGCGATCGCCGGCGATCCAAAACATCAACGAGAGCAGCAGGAACATCAGCGACATGCCCAGCGCACAGACCACCGTCGCCTGCCGCTTGTGCGGCATCATCTTCAGGCGTTGCGAAAACAGCATCGGCGGAATGCTATGCCCTAGCCGGTTCAGCACTGGCAAACACCCGCGCAGCAACCCGCCCAACGGCCCGCCGCCAGTGATCGTATCGAGCACGGCGGGCATGATGATGCTCTCGGTTTTGAAGATCCACCCCGTCCGCATGATGATCTGAAACAGGGCGATCACCAGGAAGTTGCGGCCCTCGGTTTGGGCGGCATCGTCGGAAAGCCGATACGGATCGAGCTTCGATTCAGCAGCAGGCGGCTCGACGGAGGGGGAAGGAGCAGTGGTAGGCATTATTGGTTGATTATAGACGGTAAATTGCAGCGCTACGAAGGGGGCAGTAAACTCCCTCTCCCGCTAGGAGAGGGCCGGGGTGAGGGCTGTCAGATTTCTTTCTCGTTCCCACGCGGAGCATGGGAACGAGCGAAAGGATCACCGCCACTTCAACAGCACTACGTTCAACAACGAGGCGGCCGCCACGACAACCGACAACGACCCGAACGTGAACATATTATCGGTGCTCGCGCCGGCGAAGCGGGCGCCGAAACTGCCGAAGCCGAAGCCCATCGCAAAGCTGAACCCGTAACACAGGCTGCGGCGGGCACGCGGCGTGTATTTGGCGATTAGGCTGTTGTAGATCGGCTGGTGCATGAAGTGAATCAGCGACCACACGACCGCGCCGACCACTCGCCAGTAGCCATCGGCAAACGCCATGATCGCCAGCCCCGGGATGTTCCCCAAAGTGATCAACAGCAGTTGCCATTCTAACTTGTCACGCACAGCGAACCGCCCGGCCAAATATTGCCCGATGCAACCGACCAGCAGCACGCTGCCCGCCAAATAATTTCGCACTCCGGCGGCGGCGCTGGCGGGCAGTTCAACAACGCCGTCCATGTAGCGGGGCAGAAAACTCAGCACGCCCGCATAAGTGAAACCCATCAGCACGGCAAAGCAAGTCAACGTGAAGAATGCCAACCACTTCGGCTGATTTTTACTTGCAACTTTCAGCGGCGCGTTCGCGTCGCCAGCGCCCGCCGCTCGCCGGGTTCGCAACGCCAACAGCGCGAAGTAAACGCCCAACACAATCCCCGGCACCGCCAACCCGGCATAAACATGCCGCCACTGCGGCGGGCTGGAAAACATCAGAATCGCCCCCGCGATGAACGGTGCTCCGCCGATACCGAGCGATCCGAAGATGCCGTGAATTCCCAGCGCCTTGGGCAATTCCTCTGGTTCGACTTCGTGCGAAAGCAGTGCCAATCCAGCCGGGTGGTAGATCGATGCGAACGACCCCATCGCGAACATCGCCAAGTACATCCAGCCGAGCGGATCGATCACCGCGGCCGCCGCGCACATCGCCCCGCACCCCAACAGGTAGACCGACAACATGCTGCGGCTGCCGAAGCGGTCGACCAGCCAACCCGCCAGCAGCGCCCCAGCCCCAAATGGCAACCGCCAAAGATTTGCTAGCGCCCCCGACAGCTTTTTACCAGCCGCTTCGTCGGCCGGCTCGTACTCCGCGGCGATTAGCTGTTCGACACTCGGTAGCGACAACTCAAACACATGCACCAACGCGTGCGCCACCGACACAATCAAGACGAGCAGCAACAACGCGCGGGTCATTCGTTGACCCCCTCTCCCTCTGGGAGAGGGTTAGGGTGAGGGCGTAAATCTGAACGTCGCATGTCGGACATGGAATGTTGAATGAATACTTAGCTGGGCGAACTGACTTGCATGAATGTGTTTTTATTTCTCGGAGAGCAGCGCCTAAATGTAACTGCCCACAGCCCTCACCCCGGCCCTCTCCCAGGGGGAGAGGGAGAAGTGCCTATTTACGGTTCGATACTTCCACCAGCAGCGCCAACTTCGCTTTCGCCGCGCCGCTTTCAATCGCTTCGCCTGCGATCTCTGCGCAGCGCTCGGTCGACGGGTCAACGCGGGCGGTCCACAACGCCGCGGCGGCATTGAGCACGACCATCTCTCGCGCCGGACCGGCCTGGCCGTCGAGGACATCGCGAATGATTGCGGCGCTCTGCGATGCGTCTTCGACTTCCAGCGCATCCAGCGGTTGCTCGGCCATGCCAAAGTCACCTGGCTGCCAAACGGACGCTTCCAGTTTTCCGCCTTCGGCAATGGTGACATCGGTAGTCCCCGCCGGGTTCACTTCGCCAAGACCGCCATCGCCGGTGAGCAGAACCGACCGCTCGGTTTTTAGCAGCAGCAGCGCTTGCGAAAGTTTTTCGCGAACGTCACTCATCCCCGTTCCCAACAATTGGTAACTCGCCCCCGCCGGGTTCGATAGCGGGCCGAGCAAATTGAAGATCGTGCGAATGCCCAGCTTCGCCCGAACCGGGGCCACATGCCGCATCGCCGGGTGCATGGTGCGGGCGAAGCAGAAGCAGAGGCCGGCATCGTCCAAGCAGCGGGCGGCGACTTCGGCGGGCGCTTCGATGTTCACGCCGAGGATTTCCAACACGTCGGCCGAACCGGTGTTGCTCGTCACACTGCGGTTACCATGCTTGGCGACCGGCACGCCGGCGGCCGCGGCCACAATAGCCGCCGAAGTGCTGACGTTGAACAACTTCGATCCACCGCCGCCGGTTCCGCAGGTATCGAGGATGCCGGTGCGATCCGATTTCACGGGCGTCATATGCTCACGCATGGCGGCCGCCGCCCCCGCGATCTCTTCGACCGTCTCGCCCTTGTGGGCCAGGGCGGTCAGCAGGGTGGCGATCTCTCCTTCGGTACACGACCCGGCCATGATCTGCCCGATGGCCGTGCGCATCTCGTCCATCGACAAGTCTTGGCCGCCGCTGACTTTACCCACTAGCGCTGCAATCATCGCTCGCCTCTGGATTGAGAATGTGGCAGCCTGGAATTCTAACGTGAGACTGCCCTGGCCAATAGGGAACGGCATTACGGCACCGGTGCACCGGTGATCGTTTCAGCAAAAGCAAAGGCCGGCTAAGAACGTATCTAATGACCTCGGGACGGATTGGCAATGCGTGCTACATCCGAGGGTTTCGGATACGTTCTAAGCCAGTGCCCGGGCGGCATCAATGGCGAAGTAGGTAAGGATGCCATCCGCCCCAGCCCGTTTGAAAGCGAGCAGGCTTTCGAGCATGGTGGCCTCGCGGTCGAGCCAGCCGTTTTGCGCCGTGGCGGTGAGCATCGCGTATTCGCCACTGACCTGGTAGGCGAACGTTGGCAATTGGAACTGATCTTTGACGCGGCGGACGATGTCCAAGTAGGGCAGGCCCGGTTTGACCATCACCATATCGGCCCCTTCGGCGATGTCGAGCGCCACTTCCCGCAGGGCTTCGTCGGTGTTGGCGGGGTTCATTTGATAGGTCTTCTTGTCGCCGGTGCCGAGGGCACCCTTGGAACCAACCGCATCGCGGAACGGACCATAAAACGCCGAGGCATATTTGGCTGCGTAAGACAGAATCAAAACATTTTCGTAGCCCGCCTCATCAAGGGCGTTGCGAATCGCGCCGATTCGCCCGTCCATCATGTCGCTGGGCGCGATGACGTCGCAACCCGCTTGGGCTTGGATGATGGATTGTTGGCACAGCATCGCGACGGTTTCGTCGTTCACCACGTAACCATCGCGAACCAACCCGTCCTGCCCGTGGCTGGAATAGGGATCGAGCGCCACGTCGCAGATCACGCCGATCTCTTCCCCGTGCACTTGCTTGACGGCGCTGACGGCCCGGCAGGCGAGGTTCTGCGGATTGACCGCCTCTTCGGCCCCGGGCGTTTTCAACGCCGGGTCGGTCTTGGGAAACACGGCAATTGCCGGAATGCCAAGCTGCTTCGCGACGCCCGCCTGCTCGACTAGCAGGTCAATCGACAAACGCTCAACCCCGGGCATTGATTCGATCGGTTCGCGAACTCGCTCTCCCTCGCAGACGAAAACCGGCCAGATCAAATCGGCCGGCGACAGCGACACCTCCGCGACCAACCGCCGCGACCAATCCCACCGCCGCGCGCGGCGCAGGCGTGTGGATGGGTAGTTGCCGAACGGGTTTGGCGAGGCTGGCGACATAGTTCCACTATATCACAACGGCACTGGCGAATCGGCCCGCCGGTTTGAATGCTTGCCTACCTGACTTATACTCGTGATCCTAAAGTGAGCCGCTCGGCGCTAGCCGCGGGTGAGCTTCCACTTACCGGCGGCTAGCGCCTGGCCGCTCAGTTGCTTCGGATAGCCATGTCCTTAACTCTCACCTACACCGCCGCAACGAATGTGCCCGTCGAGGTCGAGGGCATCACGCCGGACGTGCTGCGTGACAAATCGAACGCCGAGATTGAAAAGCTGCCAATCTATCACGGCAACCGCGAAGCGGCGCTCGGAGATTTCTTCCAGGTCGTCGGCGATGCGTCGGACAAGCAGATCATTTTCGAAGGCGACGTGGCGGGGGTCCATTGGATCGGGGCGAAGATGAAGTCGGGCCGCATTCATGTACCGGGCAACGCGGGCCGGCACGTTGGCAGTGAAATGAGCGGTGGCGAGATTACCATCGACGGCCACGCCGGCGATTGGGCAGGCGGTGAAATGCAGGGCGGCCTGCTGCGGGTTCGCGGCGACGCGGGGCACCTTGTCGGTGCGGCTTACCGCGGCAGCCCGCGCGGAATGACCGGCGGGACAATTTTGGTTCATGGCCGGGCTGGAAATGAGGTCGGCCTAACCATGCGGCGCGGTTTGATCGCCGTCGGCGGAGGCTGTGGCGATTTGGTCGCGTTCAACATGCTCGCCGGCAGCATTTTCATATTCGGCGAATGCGGTATTCGTCCCGGTGCCGAGATGCACCGCGGCACCATTGGCCTATTCGGAGAGAACCCGCCGAAATTGCTGCCGAGTTTTCGTTTCGCTTGCCGGTTCCGCCCACCGATGATGCCGTTGTTGGGCGCGGAATTGCGGGGGCTTGGTTTTCCAATCGAAGACCGCTTCGCCGCCGGCGAGATGAATTTGTATCACGGCGATTTAGTTTCACTAGGAAGGGGCGAAGTTCTGTTGCCTGTGTGATAAAGTAGTAGGCACTCTCCGTGTGCCGTAACGAACCAGAGTCAACTCTGATTTCGCGGACGGCACACGGAGTGTGCCTGCTACTCTCGGAGGACAAGATGAGACATTGCTCGAAACAAGCCATCGCCCTGGCAGCCTTGGCGGTCGCAGTCTCTCTGTTCGTGCAATCCGCCAGCGCTGAAGACACGGCAACGCCCCGCACGGCAGATCGCTTCGGCATTATCTACATCATGGGCTACGCGGGGGACAGCTTTCCGCAAGCAGCCGATGAGTTCGAGGCGCTGATCAAGTCAGTTAAAACAGCCCACTACAACGTCGTACTATGCAAATACACTCCCGAGCGGGCGAAGATTTGTGCGCAATACGAAGTGCAGATCATGGTTGATCTGCTGACGCCCGACCATCACGTGTACAAGAATGTCGACGGGGTCAAGGCCCTTTGCGAAAGCCTGCGCGAAAGCGGCGACGTTTACGCCTATCACCTGTGGAGCGACCGCATCGGCGGAACCGCCGCCGGGCGAAGCCGCGACGCGAAGAACGTGCGCGGGTGGGATCCGAAGCACCCGGTGTACGTCGGCAGCTACAACGGGCGGGCTTTGGCGGACGTGACGGGCGCCGACCTGATCGGCTTCTATGATTTTCATTGGAAGCGCGGCGGCCTATGGCGGCATCTGCAGCGCACTTCCGACGCGGCGAAGAAGCACAACGCCGGATTCCTGCGTTACACGCAAGGCGACGCCGGGCTGATCGGTAAGGGAAATTACAACCGTGTGATGTATACGATCAGTGTTTCGCTGGTGCATGGTCTGAAGGGTTATATGTATCACCACACCGGGGGCGAGATCGACAAGAAGTCTTGGCAGTGGACCGAACATGGGCGAGACCTGGCGAAAGTCAACGCGGAAGTCGCTCCGCTGGGGCCGGAGTTGATGAAACTTGGCAACCCGCTGGCGGTCTATTCCACCACGCAAACCACGTCAGCCAAAGACCGCCCGATCGAATCCGACGGGCCGTACATTCAGCCTGAATTGAAAGCCGCGCCCGACGACTTTTGGGCACAAGTCACCGCGGGCGAAGCACTCTACGGGCACTTCCAAGACGAAGAAAAACGAGACCATTTGCTGTTGGCAAATCACAACGCCTACCAGCCGCAGGCGATGCAATTGAAGTTCGCCGCGCCGCCGAAATCGCTGGAGCAGTTCGATCGCCAGGCGGGTCAATGGGAAGCCATCGAACTGAAGGACGGAATCGGTGCGTTCGAACTGCCGCCCGCCGCGGCTGAATTGATCCGGGTTTCGCGATAGCCGGGTGGCGAAGTTTTTCCCGCGTGCTCAATTCCCAAAATTCGCGTCGTCCGCGCACCCATCAACGATCTTCGATATACTTGGGGGAGCCGGGCGAAACGGATTCGCCGGAACACACTCTACCGTTTGAGATACCGAAGGGCTGGCATGCGTAGAGACCTGCTTTGCGTTGGGCTGTTCGCGCTACTGTTTGGCGGTGTTCAAGGACACGCCCAGGATCAAGCGCTGCCGAAGTCGATTCCAGCTCACACCGCCGCAGTCAACGCCGCGGTCTACACACCCGATGGCCGCTTCGTGGTGACGGGCGGCGCGGATCAACTGGTGAAAATCTGGGATGCCCAAACCGGCGCACCCGTGCGCGAACTGGCCGGCCATACCGGACAAGTGATGAGCGTGGCGGTCAGCCCTGACAATTCGTCCATCGTCTCGGCGGCGTCGGACAACTCGCTGCGGATGTGGGACATCCCACGGCCCGAGCCGCTGCGAACGTTCCCAGGAATCGAAACGCCGGTGCACGACGTGGCCACCAGCAGCGATGGCCAGTGGGCAGTTTCCGTCGGTGAAGATAGCGCAGCTCGTATCTGGCGGATGGAAGATGCGACCACGTTGCTCACGTTGGAAGGCCACGTTGCGCCGACGGTTCGCGCGGCGATCCGCAATGACAATGCCCAACTGGCAACCGCCGACGCCGATGGCGAAATTCGCTTCTGGAATCCGCAGGACGGCGCGCCGCAAGGAACGATCGGTGCCCACGCCGGTGCAGTCAGTGGCCTAGCGTTTCACCCCAACAACCAGCAACTTGTCACCGCCGGAGCAGACGGGCAGCTGAAGGTTTGGCAATTGCCGGTCGCCCCGCCACGGCCGCTGGCTGGAAGTAGTGGGGCGGTTCGGGCGATCGTGCTGAACAGCAACGGACAATTGACGCTGACCGGCGGTGACGACGGAGTGCGCTCTTTCACTACCAGCACGGGTGCTCTCGTCCGTGAGTTCGCGGAATTCAACGGCCCCGCCCGTTCGGTGGCGATTAGCGCCAACGACACCATCGCCGCGGCCGCTGGCGACGCCGGCGTGATCAAGATTTGGAACGTCGCCGACGGCGCGGACCGCTTCCGCATCGCCGGTCACGATGGCCCGATCCGCTCCATTGCTTTTCACCCTGACAACGCCCGTATCGCGAGCGCGGGCGATGACGGAACGGTTCGGCTGTGGCGGCTTCCGGTTGCCCCGACGCCGTTGAACGGCCACACGGGCGACGTGCTCGATTTTTCCTTCAGCCCCAACGGCCAAATCGCCGTGTCGGTCAGTGCCGACAAAACGGTCCGCGCGTGGAATCCCGTCACCGGTCAAGCGGTGTGGCAGCAAACCGCCGGTGAGCAATCTCTGACTCGGCTCGCCTTTCGCGCTGACAACTTGCAACTTGCCCACGGCGATAGCGCCGGAGCGATTCAACTTCGCAATGTTGCCGACGGTGCGCTGCAATCAACAATCGGCGCGCACGTCGGCGACGTTCGCGGGTTGGCGTACCACCCCGGCGGAGAGATGCTGGCGACGATCGGCGCGGACCTGTGCCTGAAGGTTTGGAACTTGAACACACCGCCAGCGTTGTCTTTGGCCGGCAACGCCGAGAGCGTTAGCGCGGTCGCGCTCACCCAAGACGTCAAGCTGATCCTGACCGCCGGTGCCGACAAGTCGATCCGCATTTACAACGCGGAAACCGGGCAACAGGCCCGCGTGCTCGCCGAAGTTCCCGATGCGGTCACGTCGATGGCGCTCAATCACGACGACACGGTCGTCGCAGCTGGTCACGCGGATGGCCGGATCAAACTGTGGAATCTCGCAGACGGCAAGCCGCTGGCCGATTCCCCGGCGGAGTTGTTCGGTCACGACGGCCCCGTCAGCGAAATATTGTTCGACGCAACTTCGCAGACGATAACGTCCACCGGAGCGGATGGAACGTTGCGGCACTGGAAAATTCCGCCAGCCCCAGAGGTTGCCGCCAGCCCCGGCGGCGAAACCACCGCTTTTGCCGTTAATCGTGCCGGGAAAATCGCGGCGGTCGCCGGCGTTCACCAAACCAGGCCGGCGGTGTTCTTGCTGGAAGTCGGAAGTGGAAAAACATTGCAGACGTTGCTGGGACATGAAGGTGCGATCAACAACATCGCATTCAGCAACGACGGAAAACTGCTCACAACCGGCGGCGCGGACAACACCGCGCGGCTGTGGAATTTGGCCGACCCGAAGTTCCCGCAACTTCAGAAGGCCCAGCACGCTGCGCCCGTTACCGCCGTGGCAATCAGCCCGGACGGCACACAGTTTTATAGTGCCGCGACCGATAACGTGATTCGCTGCTGGTCCGCCGCGGATGGCAGTTTGGTCCGCGAAATCAAAGGGCACACCGGTGCGGTCGCCGGCATGACTGCCCGCGGTGAGACGTTGTTTTCCGCCTCTGCCGATGGCACCGTGCGGCTTTGGAAAACGGCTGACGGAGCCGCGATCCGTTCGATCAATCACGGCGCGGCGATTAGCTGCCTGTCGGTCGATGACGCCGGCGCTCTGGTCGCATCAGGCGGGGCCGATAGCAACGTAAAGCTTTGGAACGCCGCCGACGGGGCAGCGATCGCGGCGCTCGCGGGGCATTCGTCCGCGCTGATCGATCTGCAATTAAGCAAAGATGCCACCCGGCTGGTCAGCCTTTCCGCGGCAGAACTTTTCCACTGGGATGTGGCGGGCGAGCGTCGCCTGGAATCTTTCGTCTTGGGCGAAGGGGAAAAGCGAGGCGCCGGTTTTTGGGGCGAGCGTTTCGCCACCGTCGCGGCCGATGGTTCGTTGACGTTCATCGAACCGAACTTGTTGCAACTTATTGATGCCCACGCCGGCGGCACCCTTTCGCTGGCGCTGTTGCCCGATGGCAAGCGGGCGATCACCAGCGGCGCGGACAAGACGGTCAAGCTTTGGAACTTGGAAGACGGGCAACCACTGGCGACCTTCGCCGGCCCGGCCGATGTAATCCACGCCGTGGCCGTTACGCCGGACGGAGAGCGTTTGCTGGCAGGCGGAACCGAGAAGACGTTAATCGCTTGGCCAATTCCCAAAGCGGCCGCCGCGCAGCCCGTCGCGGCGGACGGGCAATGGGAACTCCCCGCGGCCATCACCAGCCTGCACATCTCCGCAGATGTAACCCGTGTGGCGATTGGGGCAGACGACAACATCGATCGCGTATGGGACTACACGATCGGGCGCGAACTTCAGCGGCTGGCCGATCACACAGCGTCCATCCAGGACGTTCGTCTTTCCACCGATGGGCAAACGGTTATCAGCGGCAGCGCCGACAAGACGGCGCGGAAAACCTCGCTGGCACTCGCCAGCGTCGCAGTGTTAAAGGAATTGCCCAACGCGGTTGCCTACACGGCTGACGGGTCAACGATGATCATCGCCGGAGAAACACCGCAACTGTCCCTCTGGCAACTGGGAGATGAAGGTCTAGCGCAATCAAATACACTGCCTGCGGCCGACGCCCAGCCGGAAGGCTACGCTGCCGCGCCGCAACAGGCATTGGCCGTGCGAAGTGATGCAGCACAAGTCGCGGCACTCGACGCGAAGGGGCGAACGCATGTTTGGAATTTGGAAGACGGTACGCTCGAACTGGCAATTGCAGCACCAGCCCCGAAAGCCAAGCCCGCCGGCGATGACGGGGCACCACAGGCAGACGCGCAAGCCGCCGACGCGAAGCCAGTTCCACCCGCCGGCAAACTACAGTTCAGTGCCGACGGCGGAATGTTGCTGATCGGCAAGGATCAAATCTTGCGGATCGTTGAGACCAGCACAGGGCAACTGCTGGAAAGCTTCGCGGAGCCTTCGCCGATCACCGCCGTGGCGATGGGCGTCGATAACCTTGCGATCGGCGTCGCCCGTCTGGGCACGGCGAACAATGCGGTGATCAGAAAGTTCTCGCTCGAGCGGCTGATCGATGCGCACGATGGCCCGGTGACATCCATCGCCTTCACGCCCGATGGCGCCGCGTTGCTCACAGGCGGAGAGGACAACGCGTTGCACCTCTGGACTGCGGACGGCAAGAAGCTTCGAAGCTATACCGGCAACGAAGCCGCAATCACCAGCGCTGCAATCACCAAAGACGGTTCGCAAATTCTAGCCGCCAGCGCCGACAAGTTCGTGCGGACCTGGCCGCTTGTGCCCAATCCCGCTGAGGGAGAAACGCCCGAACAAGCGGCGGCGAAGCCGGTTCCCGCGACTTCCACGGTGGAGTTCCCGGCCGTCGTGCATTCCATTCGCCCCAGCGACGATAACACCCGGTTCGCCGCGGCGACCGGCGATGGCGTGATCCGCGTTCATCAGTTGCAAACCGGGATCGAACTTCAGCGTTTCACAACCGGCAGCCCCACGGCATTGGCGGTTGCGCTTTCGCCAGATAATCGCACGGTGGTTTCCGGCGAATCGCCCGCAGACGTTGCCGACGCGGAAGCACCAGGCCCAACGGCGCACGCCTGGACGATGTCGCTGGTCCGCAACATCGAAGCCGACGATCAAACGCTGCACGACGTAGCCCTCGCCAATGCCGGTGTACAAGCGGTCACCACCGGTGCGGGCGGCGTCAATCACTGGAATCTGGCGGATGGTGCCATGCTGCGAAAGTTGAGCAGCGACCAGGTCGAGTATTTCTGCGTGGCAGTGCGGGGCGACAACCAACAGGTGATTGCCGGCAGCAGCGATAGCTTGTTGCACTTCTGGAACCTGACCAACGGGCAGCCCGCAGGCAAGACCGACCTCGGAGCCGCGGCCCGGCGAATCCGCTACAGCGCAGACAACACCGCCATCGCCGCCGCCTGTGCCGATGATCGCATGCGGTTCTTTAACCCCGCCGACCGCCAGCCGACGTATGAGTTGACATCCGATCAGCCCATCGCGGGTATCGCGTTCACATCCGACGGCCGCAACGTTCTCACCGGCGGTGCCCAAATGCGGCAGTGGCTGTACGCTTCCCCAACTGCCACGCGCACGCTCAGCGGGCACAGCGGCAGCGTCTACAGTGCCACGTTCAGCCGCGACGGCCGCTGGATCGCTTCGACCAGTGCCGACCAAACCGTGCGAATCTGGAACGCCGAAACCGGTGCCCAAGCGAAGCAACTCAGCGGGCATCAAGGCGCGGTTTACTCGTCGTCGTTCAGCGCCGACGGAGCGCTGCTGGTTTCCTGCGGGGCCGACAAGAGCGTTCGCTTGTGGGATACGCTCGGCGGCCGGCAGTTGAAGCAGATCCCCGTCGGCGACGACAGCCTTTACACCATCGCTTTCTTCCCAGACGGAAAACGGGTCGCCACCGCCGGGTTGGACCGCACGGTCTACTTCGTCGACGCCATCACCGGCAAGGTCGAAAACAAAATCGAAAAACACCGCGACTATGTTTACCGGGCCGCGTTCAACGCCGCCGGCACCCGCCTGCTCACCTGCGGATACGGCGGAAACATCGTGGTTTGGAACGTCGCCAACGGGCAAGCCCTGCACGAGGAAAGCCTCCGTCAGGTCACGAACTTCGCCGCGTTCTCACCCGACGGAAGCCGCATCGCGGTCGCCGGGGGTGATGGGAAGGTCCACTTCCTCGACCTCCCAGC
>CALBTA010000686.1 GCA_937967755.1 uncultured Planctomycetaceae bacterium
AACCCGGTGTGAAGCACCAGCGACGTCAGGTGCATATCAAACATGCGGGCCGCCAGATAGATCACGGCGAGCACCGTCACGCCGGCCAGCATCCGCCGCGATGTCGCCTCGCCGAACCAAACCAGCGCGCAGTAAAGCGGCACCGCGATCAGCAGAATGTCAATCGCATCAACCGCGCGGAAGTTGTGGATCAGTTCGGTGAAGAACTGTGTCGCCGCTTCAAACATGATCGCTGGAAATTGAGAATCACGGATGTTCCAGCGATAAGATTACGCTCAGGCGGCAGGCGCGTTCAATGGCAATTGCGGCAGGCACCACCCTCAAAACCCATCCCCTTTGGTGAACCGCTTGCCGAACTGCGGCACGCCGCCGCCGCGGCCTTGCAGTTTGTTCTGCACCATCACGGCCAGCGCGGTGGCGGCGATGTGGGCGGTGGCTGAAATGATCGACTGGCCGGTTTCGCTGGCCAGGGCGTCGCCGGTTGATTGCGTCGCCTTTTCGACCCAAGTGGGATCGAACTTTTGTTCGCGCCGCAGCTCTCGCCAAAGTTCGATGTGGTTGATCTCGCCCGCGGTGAAGCGGTCGAACAGCTTTCGCATGTTCAAGTCGGCGGCGAATCGGCTGCGTTGGCTATCGAACTCGCTTTGCCGAAACCGCCCCAGCACGTACTGCATCCCTTCCACGTGCTGCTGCGCCGCGCGGATTTCGCGCGACGCGTTGCGCTGTTGCTCGTGCATCTTGTCGACTTCGTCGCGCAGCCAAGATATGTCGGCCACGATCCGGTCGTCGGCCGCCTCGGGCGTGCGCTCCGCCTGACGCTGAAGAACGCCGCCTGCCAGCGAATCCAAATGTTTCTTCAATCGGTCGATCGCCTGTTGGTAGAAGTCGCCCTGGGTGTCTTCGGCGGATGAGAGTTCCGCGCTCAGTTTCTGCCGTTGCTCGAGCAGTGGTTCCAGAGATGTCGCCAGCGCATCGCGCGCATCGCCCAAGCGGTCGCCGCGCTCGGTCGCTTCGTCCAGCCCGTGGCGTCGCCAATGTTCCATTTCGATTTTTTCGAGCGCTTCGACAGCTTCCGTCAGCGACACCTGCCGGCGCTCGACTTCGCTCTGCATCAAATCGGGCACGCTATTGAGGAAGTCGAAACTCTTGCTGGCCCGGGCGTAGCCGATCTTGCGGGCGATCCAGCGGTCCAGCCACCGCGACAATCCCCGGCGGCGGTAGGCCGGCGTGCCGAAGCCGCGGCGGTGCAGGTGCTGGAACAATCGGCTGGCCTTGTAGGCGGGCAGTTTTTCTTCCGCTTCCAGGCGGGCCTCGACGACGCGGCGTTCGAACGTGACCAGTTCTTGTTCAGATTGCAGCACGCGCGTCGACAATTCGCGAAATTGCTCGTCCCCTTCGAGCGACTGGCTCACCTCGCGTTCCAACCGTTCGCGCACGGCGACCGCTTCGTTGAGCGCCTTGGTGCTTTCGGCCAGAACGCTTTCCAACTCGGCAACCCGCTCGCCCAGCGCCGTCAATTTCCCTCGGAGTTGTTCGATCCGCCGGTCGCGGCGCTGCACGCACTTTTGCACATCGTCGCGCACTTCGCGAAACGTCGCCGCGACCGACGGCGGCGAAAGATCGGGCAGGTAGTGCTGCGAAAGCTCGGCCATCGCATCACCCTTCTCGGTCAACAGCACTTCAATGCGCCCATCAGCCTCGTCGCGCAGTTGCGTGTGTTGGGCAAGCTCGCCCTGCAACTGCGCGATGAAGTCCTCCAGCGCGGCGAGAATATCTTGGCTAGGCTGGCTCACGGTGACAGGGTGAAGGGGTGACAGGGGTGCGATTAGGCGAGTGCCCTAAACGTGAAATAGCCGGCCGTTGTGACGATGAGAAACAAGGCGATCATCGGGATCCAACAGCCGCAGCGGACGTATAGTTTGGCGAAGAACGTTCCGATTCCGCCGGGCGGGTCCTGGTAGGCATGGAGGTTGTCGAAGTATTGCTCGACCGCCACATCGACTTGCTCGGCGGTAACTGGTTCGCCCGAAACCTTCGCCCCGGCCAACAGCCGCTTCCGCAAGTCGTCCTTCACCGCGTCGAGGTGCAGTTGCCGCTCGATCAGTTCCTGGCGCGTGCGCAACTCGCTTGCCACATCCAGAATGCGGGTCATTTCCTCCAGCCGCAAGTCTGAGGTTTTCGTCGAGTTTGCGGGCGCGTTCATGCCTTGAGACTACTTTCCTTCGCCCGCCGAGGCAATTAGCATGAATGGGTCTTTTCGATGTTTTCCATCCATCGAAACGGGGGTTTCCAGCCACCGTTAAAAATATCCCACGGTGGCTAGAAGCCTCCGCTACTTGACTAACTGAAAGGCAAGCTATGGCCATCGAAATTGAATCCACTGAAATCGCGGAAGTCACTCCCGAGCCGGCCGAATCGACGGCCGCGGGTTACCTGAATCGGGCGTTGGCCGTGCTGAAGAAGCTGGGCATTTCCGCCGGCGAGCAGGAAACGCCCGAGCTGACGAAACTGCTGGAAGAAGTGCGGCACCTGGACGAGGCGAAAGTGCTGGCCATCGCCCGCACGGTGCAGCATATGCAGTCGTTCAATGCGCTGGTTCGCGATAACGTCGAAGACATCAAAGTCGGCAACCGCTATGTCGAGATCGCACAGAGCTTCGACTCGATCCGCGAAGATTCCAAAACCCTGATTGCCCAGCTGGACGACGGCAAGATCTCCTGGCGCGAAAAGCTGGACAACCTGTGGATGATGATGCGGCGCGGTTCGCCCCACAGCCGGTTCGAAAAAATCGCCGACTTGTACAAGGATGTTTCCCAGGATACGAAAGATCAGCTCGAGCGTGAGTTGACGATCATGGATGCCTATATCGACTTCCGCTTTTCGCTGAAGGAAGCCGAATCGCTGGCCCACGAATTGCAAGCCGAGCAGGTCGAACACCTCGACAAGGCGAAAGACAGCTTGGCCGCGGCTCAGCAAGAAGTGGATGGTTACACCGGCGACGACGAGGCGGCCCGCAGCCGGCTAGAACTGGCCCGCGACGAAGCGACCCGGGCGTACCAGCTTGAGGACCGCCGCTACCAGTTGCTCAAAGACATTTCCGAGAACCTGTCGGTCGGTTACGACGTGGGCGAGACGCTGGTCGCCAAGCTGCGGCAAACGCACGAAGCGAAGGACCAGGTTTGGCGCCGAAGCGTGACCTTCTTCACCACGAATGAACACATATTCACAATCCTGGCGACCGTTTACACTTCGCAGCGCGGCCTGCACGAAGTGACACAGGCGACCGAGGCGATGAAAGAGGGCGTCAACGAAGGGCTGGAGGATGTGGCCGAATTGGGCCGCAGCCTGGAACGGGCGGCGCTGAAGGCCGGCTATGGATCGACGATCAACCCCGAATCGGTCGAAAAGCTGGTCACGGCGATTTCCGACTACCAGGTCGACTCGCTGGTGCTGGTCGCCGAACTTCGCGAAGAGAGCGAAACCAACGCCCGAGAGATCCGCCGCATCGTCGAAGCGGGCAAACAACGTTTCCAAGAGACCCTCGGCAAGTTCGCTGCTGGCGAAGACATTTCGCCGGCCACGCCCGCACCCGCCATTGAACAAAAGTAACATGCATGTTCCGCGTGCCGTTCGCCCAATTACAATGAGATGACGTTCGGGTAGCGGAACTTGCAAAAGTTCCGAAAAGACCCAGGTCCAGCAAAATTGAGCGGCAAGGCGCTAGCCGCCGGTAAGTAACGATTCACCGGCGGCTAGCGCTTTGCCGCTCAGTTGTGAGGCGAAGTTATGATCGATTTGGAAAAGAACCGCCCGTCGCTCGGCCCCGGCGGAACCGAAGGGGGAACCCTGCTGTTTTGGTTGGGCGTGGTTCTGTGCGGCGCGGCGATCGTGTTTTTCCTCGGCTCGGTCTATGTCTCTAGCGGCATGGGGATGATTCGCGGCGCATTCCACGGCCGCGGCGGCGGAGGCCACGGCGGGGGCGGAGGGTTTTGGGAAACGACTTCGATGGGTGTGTTGTTCGTTCCGTTCCTGATCGGCACGATTGCCCTGTTCTACAACTCGAAGATGACTTGGGCCTGGATTTTGACCACCATCGGAATGGCGCTGATCTTCGTCGAAATCCTCAGCGGCCTGCGGTTCGAATTCCGGATGAAGGCGCTCTACCTGATCCTGATGATCCTCATTTTCTCAGCCGGCTCGGCCTTGGTATTGAGGTCGTACTTCCCGGTCGGAAAGAAAGAAAGCCCTGATTGACTCCGGTTTTGGCACTGGCCCCAGCCAGTGCGATGCCGATAGTGGCTTGCGGTTATGAATCGCGCCCAGCGCCAACGCGCCAGGGCTCAGACCTACAAGACCGGCAGTCCGTTTGCAGTACCGTCTGGCAATTCCCCACCACGGTAGGCTCCCTTACGGCGGCGTAGTGGAGTTGCCCCTGCCAGCTTCGCAAACCTGAACTCTGTCGGGGCACGGGGCGTTGTCCGTGCGGCTATTGGATTCGTTCTCTGCTACAATTAGGAACATCATGCCCAAGATTACCGTAGAGAAGTTGATCGATGCGCCGCTGGACGAGGTGTTTCGGACCGTCGCGCACGTGGAGGAGTTTTCCAAGGTTGTGCCGCATATCACGAAGATCGAATTCTTGACCGATCAGCAGACGGGCGTCGGCACGCGGTTTAAGGAAACCCGGCTGATGAATGGGAAGGAAGCGACCGTGGAGTTGGAGGTGACTGAGTACGAGAAGGACGATCACACGCGAATCGTTTCCGACACGCACGGCACGGTTTGGGATACGCTGTTCACTGTTTCGCGCGAGGGTGAGCGGACGAAGCTACTGATGGAGATGGACGCGAGGGCGTACAAGCTGCTGCCGAAGCTGATGAACCCGCTGATCTGCGGGATGATTCGCAAGGCGGTCGAATCTGATATGGATGCCGTCAAGGCTTACTGCGAGGCGGGCAATGGCGGGGCGCATGATGGCAATGCGTCTGCGTGATGTGTTCGACCGGTTGCTCGCCGCTTACGGGCCGCAAGGTTGGTGGCCGGGCGAGTCGCCGTTCGAAGTGATTGTGGGCGCAGTGCTGACGCAGAACACTTCGTGGAAGAACGTTGAAAAAGCGATTGCAAACCTACGCGACTCCGGTGTGCTTTCGCCGCAACGGTTGAGCGCGCTGCGGCACGAAGAGTTGGCCGAATTGATCCAGCCTGCCGGATACTATCGCTTGAAGGCCCGGCGGCTGATGAATTTGTTGAACCTGTTGATGACGGCCTACGATGGTTCGCTTGAGGCGATGTTCGAAGCCGACATGTCGGAACTGCGTGAGCAGTTGCTGTCGGTCAACGGAATCGGCCCGGAAACTGCCGATTCGATCTTGCTGTACGCGGCCGAGATACCGACTTTCGTCGTCGATACTTACACTGCCCGCGTGCTGAAGCGTCACGCGTGGATCGAAGCGGAAGCGGATTACCATACGATCGAGGATCATTTCGAGAGCCACCTGGAAAAGGACGCCGCGCTGTTCAACGAATTTCATGCGCTGCTCGTCCGCGTCGGCAACCAGCACTGCCGCCGTCAGCCAAAGTGCGAAGGCTGCCCGCTCGAGTGTATGCTGCCGGAGTCGGGGGTGCAGGAGATGTGAAACACCTTTGTGGAATGCCGTGGCGAAATCACCTAAAAACTCATCGCTGCCACTGAAGGCTTTGCCGGTTGTTGAGAACTGGCATTGCGCGGGGTGCGGCGTTTGTTGCCGGGGGTCGATGATTCCGTTGAGCGCGGACGATTTGGCCCGATTGCAGTCGCAGCGGTGGGAAGAACACCCGGAATACCAGGGCGTGAAGACGACAACTCGGGAAGGGCTGGTCGGCGGGCGGACCGTATTGGCGAAGCGGAGTGACGGGCGTTGTGTTTTCCTGACCGAGGAAAACCGCTGCCGCATTCACGAGTTGCATGGCGAAGCGGCGAAGCCGGCCGTTTGCCGGATGTTTCCTTTGCAGGTCGTGCCGTTGGAAGAGCACGCCGTGATCACCCCGCGACGGAGTTGCCCGACCGCCGCGGCCGACGAAGGCCCAGCGATCAAAGAGCAACTGCCGGAGTTGAAACGTTCAGGCTTGTTCAGCACCCGTCGGCGTAATGCGCCGCCCATCGTGCGGAGCCTGCCGGGCGACTGGAAAAGTTTTTCCGCGGCGGGCGCTGCCTTGCAGAGACTGATTTGCGACGAGCGGATTCCGATGGTCCGGCGCTTGATTCACGGTTTGCAGTTCGCTTCGCTGCTGGATGATGCGAAGTTTAAGAAGGTCGATGACGAAGCGCTGAACGCGTTGATCGAGCTGCTCGCGGGAGTCGCGACTGAGGGGGCGGGTGAGTACTTCACCGATCGCCAGCCGGCCAGCGCGGCGGCCGCTTCGTTGTTTCGGCAGGCGGCGGCCCACTACGTTCGTGTTCACCCCGGCTTTCAAGCGACGAATACTTGGGGCGAACGGTGGCGGATGATGTGGACGTCGCTGGCGTTCACCCGAGGGCGCGGCGAAGTACCGCCAGTTCACCCTGAATTTCCGGCCGCGACGTTCGACGAGTTGGAACGGCCGCTAGGGGCGCTCGACGAAACAGTTGCCCGCCCGCTGAATCGGTTCATTGAAACGCATGCCGTCTCGAAACAGTACGCACTGGTCGGCGCAGGCGGGCGAACGTTGGTCGAGAACTTCCGCCTGCTGGCGTTGTCGTTTCCGATTGCGATGTGGCTGTTGCGGTGGGCGGTTGGCGACCGCGAGCCTGAAACCAAAGACATGATCGACATCGTCGTCGCGTTGGAACGGGGCCGCGGCGTGCCGTCGATCGCCCGCAGCGCCGGCGCGATGGGGCAATCGGGCCAACTGCCACGGTTGGTGGCATGGTACGCGCGGTAAGGAAGCAGCGGCGTAGCACGGAACTCCAGGTCCGTACACGCCGCGCGGAGTCGTTAGAATGAAACGTATGAAGAATAAATTCGCCCGACTAGCCGATCGTCCCGTCGAACGGATTGGCAATCCGTTCTACATGGGGGTGGTATTAGTATGTTTCGCATTGTGTGCAACCGCCCTGCTGCACGCGCAACAACCTACCGATCGCCCAAAGCCGGAAAACTACGACCAGTGGCGGCAAGCGCTCGATGCCGAGGCGGCGACGGCGGCTGAGTCGCTCACGGCGCTGCCGGGGTTTGAAGTGGAACTGCTCCGTTCGGCGCGGCCAGGCGAGGGTTCCTGGATCAGCATGGCGTTTGACCCCCAGGGACGCCTAACGATCTCGCGCGAAGATCAAGGTCTGTTGCGGTTGATCATTCCCGATATTCCTATTGACCCGCGCTATGACGTGCCGCATCCGCCTGTTCCAGTTCTAACCGAAGAAGATACGAGCGATGCGGTTGATTCTTGCGAAGCCGCCAGCGGGGAGGAAGCTTACGATCCGTTCTTCGTGCAAACGGTTGAAGAAACCTTGAAGGAATGCCGCGGGTTGCTTTACGCGTACCAGTCGCTGTACGCCAACGCGAATAACTCGAAGGGATTCTATCGCCTGCGGGACCGAGACGGGGATGGGCGTTTTGAGGAAGTGAAGTTACTGCGCGCAACACCCGGCGGCGTGGGGCATGGGCGGAATGATTTGGCGTTGGGCCCAGACGGTTCGATTTACAGCATGCACGGTAATGATGTGCGGCTGCCGAAGGATTACGTGCTGGGGCACTCGCCCTACCGCGACTACAAAGTCGACGCCCTGCTGCCTTGCGAGTGGAACAAGTTTCTGTTCAATGCCGGGGCGACCGTTCCCGCCGGGCATTTGGTGCGAACCGACGCGGAAGGCCAGCGCTGGGAAGTTGTCGCTGGCGGGATGCGGAACCCCTACGGCATCGCCTTCAACGCCGAGGGCGAACCGTTCACCTACGACGCCGACATGGAATGGGACGCCGGTGCCCCCTGGTACCGGCCGACGCGCGTCAACCATTTGGTGAGCGGCGCCGACTTCGGCTGGCGGCAAGGGACCAGCAAATGGCCGCAGTGGATGCCGGAAAGTTTGCCCACCAACCTGGACGTGGGGTTAGGTTCGCCAACGGCGGTGGAGTTCGGAACGAAAAGCAACTTCCCAAAGAAGTACCGCGATGCATTGTTCATCAACGAATGGGCTTATGGGCGGATCATCGCCGTACACCTTTCACCTGAGGGTGCCAGCTACCAGGGCGAGATGGAGGATTTCGTATCGGGCCGTCCGCTGAACGTGACCGATTTAACATTCGGGCCCGATGGACATATGTACTTTCTAACCGGCGGAAGGAAAACGCAGTCAGGCCTTTACCGGGTGCGCTACGTGGAACAAGTCTCCGAAGTTGTTCAAGAACAATCACCCGAAGACGATCCCCACCAAATTGCCCGCGCGCAGCGGCGCGCGCTGGAAGCCTTCCACGGCACTGAAGATGCGCGAGCGATTGCGGCAGCGTGGGAGTACTTAAGCGACGACGACATCTGGATGCGCAACGCCGCCCGGGTGGCGGTTGAATGCCAGCCGGTCGATTTGTGGGCTGAGAAGGCGCTGTCGGAAACGAAGCCAACCGGCGCGCTGACCGCCCTGATGGCGCTGGCCCGGGTGGGAGAGAAGAAGCACCAAGGGCCACTGCTGGCGCGGCTGGCGGAGTTCGACCTGGCAGCCCTCACGCCCGAGCAACGCTTGATCGCCCTACGCAGTTACCAATTGACCTTCACCCGAATGGGACCCGCGGGCGAGGAGGTTAACAAGCAAGTGGCGAAGCACCTCGCCCCGCACTTCCCGGGCGACGACCAACGGGCGGATCGGTTGTTTTGCGAGGTGCGGGTTTATACAAAGTCCCCGGCGGTGATTGAAAAGACCGTGACGTTGCTCGAAGGGGACCGCAGCGAAACCGAGAAGTTGCACTACCTCTTCTGCCTGCGCCACGTATCCGAGGGCTGGACGATGGAGCAGCGGAAGACGTTCTTTCACTGGCTGCGAAGGGCGCGGGGCTTCGAGGGCGCGCACTACGTGCCGCGGTTCGTGCATTACATCGAACAAGACTCGCTTTCCCATTTGACGGACGCCCAGCGCGAAGCGATGTTGCCGATTCTCAATGCCAAGGTCGACACGCCGAATCTGACCAGCGGCGAGCGCCCCGTGGTGAAGGATTGGAAACTGATCGACTTTGTGTTCTCGCTGGAAAAGATCGGCAAAGGGCGGGACTTCGAGCAGGGCAAAACGATGTTCGAAGTCGGGCGATGCAACGCCTGCCACAAGCTGCGCGGCGAGGGAAAAGCCTTCGGGCCGGAATTGACCGACGTGGCCAAGCGGTTCAGCCGCCGCGACTTGCTGGTCTCGATCCTCTCACCCTCAGCAGTGATTGCGGACAAGTATCAGGCAACGCGAATTGAACTGACCGACGGCAAAGTCATCAACGGACTGGTCATCGCCGAAGACGACGAGAGCGTGCAGGTCTCCGCCGACCCGCTGCATCCCCAAATGTTGAAGACGGTGGCCAAGAAGAATATCCAGCGGCGCAGCCCTTCCCCCACATCAACGATGCCGGAGGATCTGCTGAACACGATGTCGGTGGCGGAAGTTCTCGACCTACTCGCCTACCTGGAATCCGGCGGGAACGCCGAGAGCGAGCACTTTAAGTAATCGATTTGGCTAGCGGCTCGGCTTACGCAAACGGGCGTACGTCAGGCCGCCACAAGCAAGCCCGAACACCAACCAGATGGCCAGCGCCGCCGGTTCTGGCACGGCGACTTGCAACAGTTGGCGTGGGTCGTCGCTGAGGTCGCTGGGGTCGTCGATGACGCGGAACAGGTTGACACCGTCGACAGCAAAGTTTGGACCCAGTTCAATATCGTCGGCCAGCAGCACGTCGTACCAAGCGAAGGGGTTGGGCTCGAACCCGTTCAGTTCGACTTCCAGCGTGTCGTTGAGCGTTGCGTCGCCCAGGACTTGCAGCCATTCGCTGTCAACCGTCGCGGCAAGTGTATCAATCGGTAAGGATCCGCCGGACTCTCCATTGAAGCCGTGCGAACCGGCGCCGAAAATATCAACGACCAGCGACCCGGCATTTTGAAGGTAGCCGCCATCAACAGTCGTGATCGCCCTTTCAGCATTGGCCAAATCGGAGACCCCATCGTTGCCGACCACGAACCGGCCGCCATCCTGCGTGAACGGCCCGGAACCATTCATGTCGATGCTGGTGACGTTCTCTAATTGCCCGCCGGTGAATTGAAATCTGGCAGGGTCGCTCAGTGAGATCTCGCTGGCGGTGTTGCTATCGTTTGCGGCGTTCAATGCCTGCGAAGAAGTCGCCCGGTCGGCGAAAGACAACACGCCGCCTTGTAGCAGATAGTCTTGCTGCCCGGCGGAATCTTGAAGCAAGTTCCCTTGCACGGTGACCGAGCCGCCGGTTTGCGTGACGGTGTCGGTTCCGCTGTCGCGAAAGTCGAAGTTGTTGCCGACATCAACCGTGCCGCCCGCGATGGTGACATTCGCCTCGCCGGAGTTATTGTTGGAAAGGTTCAGGTTATCGGCGACGATGACTGTGCCGCCATCGTTGACGGTCAGGTTTCCCGTGCCGGCCTGGCCCACGACCAGATTGGTGCGCGATTCCAACACGCCCGCAGCACCCCCGACGGTAACGTTACCAGTCGAACCGCCGAGGCGGCCAACTTGGACGTTCGATCCAGCTCCCGCGGCGATGACGTTGCCCGTTCCGCTGATATCAAGCGTGCCAGTGCCGTTGTTGCCGACGCGCAAAGCCCCACTGACATCCAGGTTGCCGCCTGAGATATCGTACGTGCCGTTGCCGGCTGCCGCGGCACCCAAGGTCAGTTGGGCGTTGATGCTGACGTTGCCGGCGTTGTGATCGACAAGCCCTGTGCTGTCGTCGCCGACGACGGAATTGGCGCTGGCGGTTAGCGAAGCGCTGTTCATGTTCAAGCGCAACGTATCGACTGCGGTGCTACCGGCGATGCCGACGGTCAGGTTCTCGACATTGGGCATCGTTCCGCCGTTGAGGTGGATGGTTCCGCCTTCGATGTCAACGTCTCCGGTCACGTTGTTGCCGGCAGCTTGCAACTCCCACGTACCGCCGCCGGTCTTGATAATGTCGCCGTCGCCTGCCCCTGGTGCGATCTGCCCGGTGATGATGCCTGTGCCATTGCCAGCCAGGGTCAGCGTGGGGTTGGAACCGCCGAAACCGTTGAGGTCTCCGGCCAAGGTCAGCGTGCTGCCGGGAGCGACATTGATTCTGGCGTCGCCCGACATGCTGATCGTGCCCGTGACGGTGTTGTTGCCGGTCTCGCTCCGCAGTGCTCCGTTGTTGGGGCCGCCATCGCCGCTGATGACAATGTCCTCAGGCGTGGTGATGCCGCCATTGAGTTGCAGTTGACCGCCGGAGTTCACATCGGTGTTGCTGGCGGTATCTCCGAGCGCCCCGCCGGCGGTGATGCTGAGGATGCCGTTATCAATGCGGGTTTGGCCGCCGTAATTGTTGCCACCGTTGGTCAGCACCCAAGTGCCGTTACCAATCTTGATGATTCCGCCGTTGCCGCCACCGGAATTGATGACGCCGTCGATCGTTCCCTGGCTTCCGGCGCCGTTGCCGTCAAGCGTGAGCGTTTGCCCTCCTCCGATACCGTTAACGGTATTCAGCACCAGAGTCGTACCGCCGTTGACGCGAATATTCGCACTGTTGCCAACAGTAACCGTGCCGAGAATCTCGTTGTTGCCGCCGACATTGCGGATGGCTCCGTTGTTGCCTGGCCCGGTGCCGTTGATGGTGATTGTTTCGCCCGCGCCGATGGTAATCCCGCCCGTCAGTTGCAACACAGCGCCGTCTTGCACGGTAGTGTTTCCTGTAGTCGCGCCCAAGGCTGTATCGGAAGCGGCAATGAGAACTCCCTCGGCAACATTCGTGGCTCCCGCGTAGGAGTTGTCACCGCCCAGGCGCAGTGTGCCCGCTCCGTTCTTGGTTAGGCTGGCGGCTTGGGTAATGTCGAAACTGATATCCACTGTACCGGCTTCGACGTTGATGTTTGCGCCGGCCGGATTGGTGAAGGCCAGATTTGCTGGCCCGTTGGTAGCGCCTGATCCTCCGCCGCCATCGAAGTTTAGTGTGCGCCCTCCAGGCCCGAGCAGTTCGATGGCGTCTTCCCCGTTGAGCGTTAATGTGCGCAAGAGTCCCCCGTTACCCCTCCGTATGATGAACTCGCCATTGGCGACGCCGCCATTGGTGCTGTCGAACGTGGCCGTGGGAAGAGCGGTAATGCTGATGACCTCGCGGTCCCCGTTCATTTGAATAATGTCGCGGCGGTCGTTCCCACCACCCGCGGCATTGGTTGTGTGCAGCAAAACCCGGTCGTCCGCGTCGGGAGCCGAAGGTGCGTTGATCGTTCCGGCGAGGTCCAGATACCAATTGTCGATACCCGGGTCGAACCACCCCAACGTTGAACCACCCGATGGCGGGTCGCCGCCCCGCCAGAACACTCCGTCGGCGACGGCTTGAAAGTTGTTCAGCACTTCCGTGGAAGTCAACGTATCGTTGTAGAACCGAAAGATGCCGATCTCTCCAGCGAACCCGCTATTGTTGAAGTTCAGGTCGACGCCGTTGGCGTTATGCCCGCCTGTGGTGCTGCCGCGCTCACCGAGGCTAGCGTTGTCGCCGCCATCCCAATCGTTCGCGCTTCCCGTCATACTTGTCACGGTCGAACCGTTGACGTAAAGGGTCAGGTTGTCATTCGTTCCCGAACTATCTTTGTCGTAGGTTGCCACGGCCTGAATGAACTCGCCCCCCAACCCTGCCAACGGCGCGTTCACGACGAGGTTACTAGGGTCGTTGCCATTCTTGATCGTGAAGCGAAGGGTATCACCATTGAGGATCACCAATGAAGACCCGGTGCCCGATCCGCCAGACTCCCACAGCACAA
>CALBTA010000687.1 GCA_937967755.1 uncultured Planctomycetaceae bacterium
TCAACGGCGGGCATGTGATCGTTTGCGGCCTGGGGCGAAAGGGTGCGCGGCTGGTGGAGCATCTGCGAAAAATGGGTAAGCGCGTCGTCGTCATCGAACCCGACGAGCAAAACGCGAACGTTGCCCACTGCCGTGAGTTGGGGTGCTACATCGTTTCCGGCCGAGCGAACGATCCGTGGAACTTGCAGGAAGCGCACCTTCGCGGAGCCGATCTTTTGATCACGGTCGCGGGCGACGATGGGGCAAACATCGAGACGGCCGTCCGCGCTCACGACTTGATCGAACAAGCGGGTAGAAAGCGCGCGCTGCGCTGCGTGACCCACGTTTCCGATCCCAATTTACAAAACGTCTTTCGCCGGCACGAAGTCTATACCGATGAGAACGATCCGTTTGAATTGGAACTGTTCAACGTCTTCGAAACGGCCGCCCGCGTCATGTTGCGTGAAGCGGGTGCGTTCGATCTGTTGGCGGCGCGAGGAGCGGAAGACAGCCACCTGCTAATCATCGGTCTCGGGCGGTTGGGCCGAGCAGTGCTGTTGCGGGTGTTGAAAGATTGGGAAGTGGAAAACGCCGACCGACGCCGGCTACGCGTGACGGTGATCGATACCGCAGCCAACGAGCGGCGGGCCGCCTTCGAACAGCGCTACCCCGGGCTGCTCGACGTGGCCGATGTGACGTTCGTCACGCTTGACATTCACGACGCCGAAATCTCCGCCGGCCGGTTCCTGCAAAACAATGCAGGAAACCAACTTCCACAAGCTGCGTTTGTTTGTCTGGACGATGATTCGCAATCGCTCTACGCCGCGCTGACCGTGCGGGCCATGATTCCCGACGACGTGCCCATTGTCGTTCGCATGAGCGAAGAAGCGGGCCTGGCCACCGTCTTAGGGGTTACGCAGGAGCGCGACGGTTGTATCACTGGCGTAAAAGCGGTCGGATTGTTGGACATCGCCTGTTCGCTTGAACTGGTGTTGGGGGGCACGCGCGAAGTTCTCGCCCAAGCGATTCACCATGGTTACGTTTGCGATCAGTTGGCGGCTGGGGCGTCAGTCGATGACAATCCGGCGCTGGCTCCGTGGCATCGGTTGAGCGAGGAATTCAAACAGTCGAACCGGCATCAGGCCGATCACATTCGTGAGAAGCTTGACCTGATTAACTGCGAACTGGTTCAACGCCCCGGATACCCCTTGGTGTTGTTGGAATTCACCGACGAAGAGGTTGAGCGGCTGGCCCAGGTCGAACACGCGCGTTGGTTGAAACAGCGAAGTGCCGACGGTTGGAAGTACGGCCCGGAAAAAGACGTCGAGCGGAAAATCAACCCGCTATTGATCGGCTGGCATGAACTGCCCGAATCAGCCAAGAAATACAATCGCGACGCCGTTCGGCGAATTCCGCAAGTACTCGCCAAGGCAGATCTCGAAATTCGCCGCGTCTTGGAACCTGACACAACATCCGAAGCCGAAATCGCCCTGAATGGTATCGCCAAGATACTCGGGCGAAAGAGAGAGGAATCCGCTGCCAACACTTTGCGAAGGGCGGCGTGAACCCAACTTTCAAAGACAGATCGACATTTGAAAACCTGGAACTGCAAACCGATGAACGAACTCGCTTTTACACCCCAGCCGGCAGGCACTTTCAAACCGCAGCCCATCGATACAACGGAAGTATCTTTACCGTCGGAGGTACGTGAACTGATCGAACGGCTTTCCGAGAACAACCACAACGTCTGGGCGAAGGGACGACTAGACGAGGGATGGACGCTGGGCCCGGAGCGAGATGACGCCAGAAAAGAACACCCCTGCCTCATCCCCTACGAACAATTGCCTGATCGGGAAAAAGAAGTCGATCGCCGCACCGCCGCGGAAGTCCTCAAAGCAATCATTGCGTTGGGCTTTAGGGTTGAACCATCGTGATGGCTCGTGTGCGGCTGCTTGAAAGGGTGGTAGAATCGCTGGCGTAGAACCCTTTCTCAAGAATCACAAACACTGAAGCCATGCGTTCGACTTGGAATTTCTTTACCGCCGGGCAAGTTCACTTCGGACGCGGGGCGATAGCACATGTTGGTGATCTCGTTGAGAGGCTAGGTTCACAGCGAGTGCTGATTGTTACCGATCAGGCGTTGGCGAGCGCCGGGATTGTTGATCGCGTCCGAGGGCCGCTGGCCGCTGCTGGGCTGCATGTCGATGTGTTCGATGGCGGGCAGCCCGAACCGGCGATCGAAAACGCGAAAAACGCCGTGCAATTCGCTAGAGAGTGCTCGCCCGATTGCATCGTTGGACTGGGCGGCGGCAGCAACATGGATGTCGCCAAGTTCACCGCCGTCGCGCTCGCCCACGGCGGAAGCCCCAGCGACTATTTCGGTTGGGACAACGTGCCCGGCCCGATTACCAACCTGGTTTGCGTTCCCACCACATCGGGAACGGGCAGCGAAGTTTCGCATGCCGCCGTTCTGACTGATACAGCCAACGAAATGAAAGTTAGCTGCCTGAGCAACTATACGCGGCCGGCGCTCGCCGTGGTCGACCCGGAACTGACCATCACCTGTCCTCCGCAGGCGACCGCCGACAGCGGGATCGACGCCCTGACGCACGCCATCGAAGCCTATACCGCGGTCGACTACCAAGACTTGGATCTGCCCGCCGGCGAAACCGGCCCGTATGACGGGCGGACGCCGTTGGGTGATGCGCTGGCCGAAAGGGCGGTCGCCCTCATCGCTGCGCACCTTCGCGACGTCGTGCAGCAACCCGAGAACATCGAAGCCCGCGAAGGAATGGACATGGCAGCGACGCTGGCCGGGATGTCATTCTCGAACTGCGGCGTGGCGTTGGTTCATGCCTTGGAGTACCCGCTGGGCGGAACGTTGCACTGTTCGCACGGGGCAGGCAACGGGCTGCTGCTGCCGTACGTGATGCGTTACAACTTGCCGCAACGGGAAGCGGCGATCGCCCGGCTCGCGCCGTTGTTGGGCGCTGATGTGACGGGCATGGATCAGGCGAACGCGGCGGAAGCAGCCATCACTGCGGTCGAGCAACTTCGCGCCGACATCGGCATTCCGCTGCGCATTTCCGAACTTGGCGGGCGCGAAGATCAACTACCAATGTTTGCCGAGAAGAGCTTCGCCGTAAAACGCCTGATGAAACTCAACCCGCGCGTGCCGACCGAAGCCGATTTGCTCGGAATCCTTCGCGAAGCGTTGTAGGGCGGGATTGAGACCCGCCCTACTTTTCCTCTTCGTTCGTAACCTCTGCAACAACCTCCAGTCCAAGCAACTCAGCCCGTTTCGCCCAACGCTGCCGAGCGAGTCGGCGCATGTCGGCTTCGGTGTCGGCTTCGTCGACGATTTCGGTTCCCAGCAAAGTTTCGATGAGGTCTTCAAGCGTGACCAGTCCATCCGTTCCGCCATATTCATCGACCACGATTGCCAGATGGGCATCTTCACTGAGCAAAATATCGAACAAGTTGGCGAGGTTCGTAGTCGTGGGTACCGCCTTGATGTCTCGCCGCAAATCACTCAGCGGTGTCTCGGGCTTGTTGTTGGCCTGAGCCAAGAGGATATCTGTCTTTAGTACGAAGCCTGTGACGTGGTCGACGGACTTGCCGAACACAGGTATGCGCGAGACGTTCAGCGTCGGCTTGCGAGTGAGCGCTTCGCCGACCGTCAACGCCTCCGGCAACGCGATAATGACGGTCCGTGGCGTCATGATGTCCTCTACCGTCAACGTTTGCAGGCGAAACAGGTTGTTGAGAATCCGTGTTTCTTCGCTGGCCAACTCGCAATGGGCCTCGCTGATAATCGCCATCGCCGCGACTTCTTCACGTGTGACGATGTCGCGCTTCTCGCCGCCGCCGATCAATCGTGTTAACAACTCAGACATCCAAACTAGCGGCAGCAACAGGATGATCCACACCTGCAGCATCCGCGCCACGGACGGTGCCAGCCCGCGCCAGTAGACCGCACCAATCGTCTTCGGAATGATCTCGGACAGCACCAGTATCAGCAGCGTCATCACGGCGGAAGCCAGGCCGACCGCGTGCTGACCCCAGCCGCCATCGCCCCCCCACAACGCGGCCGCCTCGGCACCAACGCCCGCGG
>CALBTA010000688.1 GCA_937967755.1 uncultured Planctomycetaceae bacterium
CCCATTCGGCGACGTTGCCGTGCATGTCGTGCAGGCCCCAGGCGTTCGGTTTTTTCTGACCAACCTTCTGGTACTTGCCTTCGCTGTTCTTGCTGTACCAGGCATAGTCGCCAAGTTGCTCGGCATCGTCGCCGAAGTGATAGGCGGTTGTCGTCCCCGCGCGAGCGGCATATTCCCACTCAGCCTCAGTCGGCAAGCGGTAATAGCGGCCGGTCTTCGCGGAAAGCCATTTGCAATAAATCTTCGCCGAAAGCTGCGTCATGCAAATCGCCGGGTTGCTGCGCTTGCCCATGCCGAAGCTCATATCGACATACGGCGGCGTCGGCTGGGTTGTTTGATACTCCTCCGCCAGCTTGTCACGTTCGTTCAGCGACATGCTGGTGAACTTCAGCCGCAAAATGTCGAGGTCGTCCATCCAAACTTCGTAAGCGTCCCACGTTATCTCGTGCTTGCCCATCCAAAACGGGTCGAGCTTCACGGTATGCTGCGGCCCTTCGCTGCGCCGCCGGCCCCGCTCGCCTTCGGGGCTGCCCATCACGAACTGGCCGCCGGGGATGGGCACCATTTCGATCTTCGCGCTGGTATGCTCGATCAGTTCGGCATACGGCTTCA
Organism: uncultured Planctomycetaceae bacterium; assembly: GCA_937967755.1. Taxonomy (GTDB): domain Bacteria; phylum Planctomycetota; class Planctomycetia; order Pirellulales; family Pirellulaceae; genus CALBTA01. Next base: position 613 of record CALBTA010000688.1, read on the forward strand.
TCTCCGCCGCGCTCGACGCCTGAGCGTCTTCAATTTTCAGCGGCGCGGGGTGGTCGGAAAGCCGCAAGATGTGTTTTTCTTCGGCCATTGCGAAAGGAAGGCAGCAGGCTAGGCACCACAGGCAGGCAGCGATTGCGCAGCGAACGTTCATAAGGCGGGGCGAGCGATGCTCGTGAAGGCGGGACGGGAGCGAAACGCACTTCCCAACAGCATAACCACCGCCGCCGGCCGCTGGCAAGCAAACGAATGTAGCAGGCACTCTCCGTGTGCCGTCCGCCGAATTGCGTTCACGCTCCCGTTAGGGCACAAGGAGTGTGCCGACTACGATTCAAACCCCGGCAGGCTGAGTTGCCGTTGTGGTTGGACCCGTTCGAGGTAACGGTCCCGATACTGTTCCGCCAGCAGCATCACCACTTCCAGGCCGAGCAAATCGGCACGGTTCATCACGTGTCGGGCGCTGCGGTTGCCCAGGCCGGCAATCACCTCTTCGAGCGCGGCCAGGTGAAGCCGCATCGCTTCGCGGGCGGTCGCGCCGGAGACGACCAACAGATCAACCAGGTGGTGCATCTCCTCCCGCAAATTGCCGCTGCCCATGATGATGTAAGCCTTCAGCAATTCGCGGTAGTGCTCGACCAACCGCGAAGGAAGCGGCGGCGGCAGTTCGTCATCATCACCATCATCTGAACCATTCAACAACGCCCGTTGCTGCCGCAGCAACTTTTTCGCCTCGTCCTGTTCGCGTTTCAACTGTTGCTGTTGCGATTGGCGGAGCTGCCGGTTCTCTTCCAACACCTGATGCCGCTGCACCGCTCGAGCGACTTGCCACAGCAGCGTCCGTGTCGTGGTGGTGTTCACGCAAATGTAGGCGTCCGCACCCTCTTCGTAACACAAGGCGGCCATCTCTTGTTCGCTTTGCGATCCCAGCACGACAATCGGTTGCGATTCACTGCTGCCGGTACGCAGCACTTCCAAAAGATCGAGCGCATCCAAATCATGCGGCTCATGGCTGACCAGCACGGCATCAAACACTTCGTCCCGCAACCGGGCCAACCCGGTCGTCACGCCGGTCACCTCATCCAAAGCCACTTCGCTGGCACTGTCGCCCGCCAACGCATCGGCCAGCCAGCGCCCCGTGCGCTGCCGCCCGGTGATGAACAACACCTTCAACTGCGGCGGCAGAAAGTCGGGTGACGCGGCTGTTGTGGTCGGTGGCGATTGGAGTGAATTCATGCGGGTGACTTCGGTGGTGTCTACCAGATACATCTTTCGTGGGCGAAATTTCGGCGGCGTACTCTACCGCCACCCACCCATACGGTCAACGCCGCGCCGTGAAGTAGGACGGGCACTCCTGCCCGTCCCGCAACGGCCCCAATCCACGACGGGCAAGAGTGCCCGCTCTACAATCCCGAAGCGTCCATCGCTGCTAGCAAACCGTTGTTGCCCGTTGCTAAGTTGTTTTGTAGTATTTGGTTGCTGCAAAAAAGGGGCGTTGCCTGCGGGCCGCAAGACGGACTTCTCACCCACCTAAGGGAATGTCGATTATGAAGACTCAGACCAACTGGAGCCTCGCGTTGCTGCTGGCCATCGCCTGCATGCCTATTTTGCTTGGCTGCCCGCCGTCGAATAACAACGGCAACGGCGGAGACGGCACAACGACGACTGACGAAGCGGCGACCGACGGCGACCCCAATGGCGGCGGGGAAACCAAACTGACGATGGCAGGCGTCGAACCGGCTGAAAACGACGTGTTGCAGATGTACTACACGGACGATCCCGATACGTTGAACTTCGTGACATCGAGCGATTCGACCAGTACGGCGTTCCAACGCCAGGTGTATGAATCGATGGGCGAGCGCGACATGGCCGACCCTTCCATCTGGAAGCCTGCGCTCGCCGAGTCATGGACTTTTGACGAGGAAACGCTGACCTGGACGATCAAACTCCGCGAAGGTGTGATGTGGCACTCCATCACTCGGCCGGACGACACGGTGATCGAACCTGAGGAGTTCACCGCGAAGGACGTCAAGTTCACGTTCGATTGCATCCTAAACCCATTCACCGAAGCCGCCCACGTCCGCAGCTACTTCACCGACGAAACGATCGAAGGTGACGACAAATCGAAAATCGTGGTCGAGACCCCGGGCAAGTACGAGGTGGTCATTCGCTGGTTGAAACCCTACTTCATGCACGACACGTTCACGCTAGGACAAGGGATCATCCCCCGGCATGTCTACGGCAACGATGCCAAAGGCGAGCCGATTTCTTTCGACTACCGCTCCAAGGAATTCGCCGACGGGTTCAACAAGCATTGGGCGAACAGCACGATGTGCGGCACCGGCCCGATGATCTTCAAGGAGTGGAACAAAAGCGACCACGTTTCGCTAGAGCGCAACCCGAATTATTGGGGAACGCCGTTTTACTTTTCCCACATCAACTACCGCTATATCAAAAACCCCAACACCGCGCGCCAGAAGGTGTTGCAGAACGAACTCGATTGGGCCGGCTTCACCGAAAAGAACCAATACCTTGAAGCGAAGACCCACGACGCGGTGGTCGGCGGCAAAGTGGTGCTAAAAGAGTACCAATCGACGTCGTACCGCTACCTAGGGTGGAACACAAAACGGGATGTCTTTAACGACGCCAAGGTGCGCACGGCGCTCAGCCACGCGGTGCCTGTTCAGGCGTTTATAGACGACGTTTTCTACGGCCTTGCCCGTCGTGTCAACGGCCCGTTCGTGCCAGATGGGCCGTTCTCCAGCCCCAATGTGAAGGAGATTCCCTTCGACCTCGATAAGGCGAAAGCTCTGTTGGCCGAAGCCGGCTGGGAGGATTCCAATGAGAGCGGCACGGTCGACAAGATGATCGACGGCAAACTGGTTGAGTTCAAGTTTGACTTGATGATCTTTTCCGATGCCCCCTCTTTCAAAACGATGGCCGAAATTGTCCAGGAAAACTTCCGCAAAATCGGCGTCGAAGTCACCATCACGCCAACGAAGTGGGCGTTGATGTTGCAAAATCTGCGCAAGAAAGATTTTGACGCGACCATTTTGGGCTGGAGCGCCGATTGGAAGGGCGACCCTTACCAAATCTGGCATGGCAGCCAGGCGGACGAACCGGAGAGTTCCAACTCCATCGGTTACAAGAACCCTGAGGTCGACGCGCTGATCGACAAGCTGCGTGTCACGGTCAACGAAGAAGACCAAATCGAAATCTACCACCAGATTCACGAGAAAATTTTCGCCGACCAGCCGTACACGTTTTTGTTCGCCGAAAAGACCACCGCCGGCCTCGACGCGCGTATTGAAAATTGGAAGTCGTACCCGATGCTGCGGCCCCACCGGGATACGCGGGAGTGGCATTCCACCTCGGCCAGGGTGCTTGGCCCGTAGGCTTATACGCTTGCGAAACGAAGACTCCCTGCACGGGGCGGCGCAGCCGCGGAAGATACGCCGAAGGCGTTAAACACCATAGCCCAGGGTAAGCGACGAAGTCGCGCCACCCTGGGTTTCGGAAGAACGACAACCGATACCCTGAAAGGGTTTAACAAAATGGCAAACCCAAACATTGCGCCGTTGTATAACGCCTTCAGCGTAACGAGCCTGGCGGCATCACCAACCCAGGGTGCGCCGCTGCGCGTCGGACCCTGGGCTACGATGTGCAACGCCTTCGGCGTAAAGGTGTCGCTGCGCGACCAAATCTACACGTTCGACGAATTGATTCACAGCGTTGCCCGTTGGGGCGACAGCCATCTGACGATTGCAGCACGGCAAATCACCAACCACGGTGGCTAGAAGCCCCCGCTACTGACGGAATTAGACTCGCCCAATGTGGTCTTACATCATACGCCGGCTGCTGATGATGATCCCCACATTGTTTGGGGTGACGATCATCACGTTCGTGATCATGCAGCTCGCCCCGGGCGACCCGATGCTCTCACGGCTTTCGGCCGAGGGGAACGCCAGCGAATCAGGCGAGCACGAAGCGTTTCTGATTCAAAAGCGCGAACTGAAGCTCGACAAACCGCTGCTGCTCAACGGGCGCCACTTCTACGATTACGAAGACGACGTCCGCCACGCCGCCTGGGTTCGCTCGCTCACGGAAGAGCAGCTCGTGGAAGAACTTCCACACCTGGCGGAGGCTGAAGACGAAAAGTCCGTCGCGCGGGCTGATTTTCTACGGGAAATCTTCCACGATTTGAACGCGACGCTTCCCTGGGAGTCGGACAAGTTCACGCCCCGGCTGATGGACCCCGAAAAGCACGAGCGACTGGCCGCGGCGATACGCGGCAACGTGCAAGTCTGGTGTGAAAACGCCGGCACGTATTCCGTGCCCGCGGCCATGCGCCTGCTTGAGAACGATGATTTGTCGACGAAGGAAAAGATCGGGCTGATCGAATGCATCAACATGATGGTGGTCGAGCCACACAAATATACATTCAGCCGCGACCTTGACCCGGCGGAGGAGGAGCCGATTGTCGCGGTTTGGCGGTTGTGGTGGGAGCGCGATCCCGGCTGGCCGCCGCTCACTGACGAGCGCCGGGCCGCGTTAACGGCCGACATGGAAAAAATGCTCGCCGCGGACTCGCGCGCGAAGCTGTTCGAGTTGATGGAAGAAATGCGTGACTACTCTTGGCAGCCGAATGATAAGCGGTTCTTCATCGACCGGCTGCTGACCGAAGACGCCCCGTTGGAAGAAAAAGTCATCTGTGCAAATATCTTGAAACTGTACGTTGCCAACCCGTTGCAAATGACCGCCGCGCACGACGCCAGCGATGAGCAGGTCGAGCGGACCATTGAGAACTGGCAATTGCATTACCAGCTCAAGGAAGGGGAGTACAACCCCGGCACCGGCGGCAGGCTCTGGAGTATCATTGGCGACACGCAATACGCCCATATGGTTTGGCGGCTGGTGACGTTCCGCTTCGGGCGCAGCGCATTGCCGACGCGCGACTGGGTGAGCGAGAAGATTTGGGAGCGTGTGCAAGTCTCCGCCCCGCTGATGTTTATGTCCAGCGTGCTGATTTACCTGATCGCCATTCCGCTGGGTATCATCTGCAGCGCCACGCATGGCCGGATGACCGACAAGCTAATTGCCATCGGGCTGTTCTTTCTCTATTCCATCCCGGCGTTCGTTGCCGGAATGCTGTTGCTGCTCTATCTGGCATATGGTGACTACATCAAGATCTTTCCCATGGAGCGGCTGCACGGCGACGGGGCGGAGCACATGGGATTCGTGCAATACTCTTTAGACTACCTATGGCACGCCACGCTGCCGGTGCTTTGTCTTTCGCTGTTTGGGCTGGCCCCGCTGGCAATGTATGCCCGTACAAGCATGTTGGAAGTGCTGGGGCAAGACTACATCCGCACGGCCCGTGCCAAAGGCTTGCCCGGTTGGAAAGTGCTCTACAAACATGGCTTGCGCAACGCGTTGATTCCGATCATCACCCTGTTCGCCAGCTTTTTGCCCGCGCTGCTGGGCGGCAGCGTCATCATCGAAGTGATCTTCGGAATTCCGGGGATGGGAATTCTGAGCTATGACTCGATCTTGAACCTGGACATCCCCACGGTGATGGCCCTCGCCTACATCAACGCCATTTTGGTGATGGTCTCGATCTTGCTGACCGACTTGCTGTACGTCTTCGTCGATCCCCGCATCACTTTCGACGGAGCATCGCGCTGATGAATCTCCCCAGCCCTGGCCGGAAGCGGAGCGGCGCAAGCCGCCCGGTGAGTGACTTGCGACTTTTGGTTGATTTACCGGAGGGCTTGCGCCCTGCCGCTTTAATTTTCCCCGTTGAGCCAGCATGAGTGAAACGGCCACCGCCAAGCACGAACAC
>CALBTA010000689.1 GCA_937967755.1 uncultured Planctomycetaceae bacterium
AGCCGATCGTCTGCCTCGACAACTTCAACGATTATTACGACCCGGGGCTAAAACGCGAGGGGATCGCCCCGCTGCGCGACGTCGCCCAGGTGAATATTGTGGAGGGTGACTTTTGCGACTTCGCGTTCACCCGCGGGTTGTTTGAGGAACACAAGTTTGAACATGTGATTCATTTAGGGGCGTATGCGGGTGTGCGGATTAGTGTTGAGGACCCTGAGCCGTATCAGCGGTCGAACGTCGGCGGAACGTTGTCGCTGCTGGAAGCTGCCCGACAGTTTCCGGTGAAGAGCTTCGGGTTGGCGTCGTCTTCCACCGTGTACGGAACGGGCGCTGGCATACCGTTTGATGAAGACGCGCCGCTGGGAATACCGGCCAGCCCTTACGGCGCGACGAAGCGGGCTGCTGAGTTGATGGGCTTGACGTATCACCAATTGCACAATGTGCCGGTGATTGTATTGCGGCCGTTCAGCGTTTACGGCCCTCGCCTGCGGCCCGATTTAGCGATGACCATCTTCGCCAACGCGATTCTCAAAGGCGACCCGCTGCCGCTGTTTGGCGATGGTTCGATCAAGCGAGACTTTACGCACGTCAGCGACATCTGCGCGGGCTTCATCGCCGCGATGGATGTGCCTGATGCCATCGGCCAGTGCATCAACCTGGGTCACAGTGAACCAGTGGAAATGCGGCGGCTGATTGAACTGTTGGAAGAATCGCTCGGCAAGAAAGCCAACATCGACCAGCGGCCCGAGCGGCCTGAGGATTTGCCGATCACGTTCGCCAAACTCGATAAGGCGAAGCGGCTGTTGGGTTACGAGCCAAAGGTTCCGCTGCCCGAGGGCGTCGCCGAATACGGCCGCTGGTTCCGGGAAAAATACGGTTAACCCGCGATTGGTGGATCAACGTTTCGCCGCCGGCAAACAATGGGCTAGAATGTTAAGAAGTGCGAAGCCGCGACTATTTCGCCTGTAAGGACATGCCGACCATGAAGAATTCGCCCTGCCGCGCTGCGGTAGTTCTCGCGACGTTATTCGTCACGCTGCACGCAACCGATGCCCTCGCCGCCAAGCCCTCGGACATCAGCTTTGACGACTTGAAGTTCGATATCGAACCGGCGTCGCGGTACGAGCCTTCGATGTTGACGGACGAGATCAAGGCGCTCGACGGCGAGGTGGTGAAGATCCGCGGCTTCATGTGGCCGTCGTTCCAACAGCGGGGCATCACGGCGTTCGTGCTGCTGCTAAATACGCAGTGCAAGTACGGTTCGGCGAAGGACCCTGTTTGGTGCAACATTCGCGTGACGATGGAAGATGGCGAAACTGCTTCGTTTTCGACCCGGCCGATGACGATTGAAGGCAAGCTGAAGATTGATTTGGTCAAGGGCGAGAAGTACGACATTTCGCTCTACGCCATCGACGACGCCCGCGTCGTGCAGTGAATGCTGTGAGCCACGGCGCTCTCGACGAAGCATCTCGCCGCAGAGCGATGCGGCTGGCCTATCTGAACGGTGCGCTGTGGGCGCTGGGCAACGGGTTGGGCAGCACGGCTTTGATCATTTACCTGGCGCGGCAACTCGGTGCCGCAGGCTTGGCCATCGGCGTTGTTCTAGCGGCACCGCAATTGGTGGGCGTGCTGCGCCTGGCCTCGCAAGGACTGGCGGTTCGAATAGGCGGTCGACGGCTGCTGTGCGTCGCGTGCTTTGCCGCCAGTGCGATTCTGTTGGCGGCAATTTCCCAATTGGCTGAACCCGGGCAACTGAATTCCCCCGCCGTCAGTTTGCGATTGGTCACAAGCCTGTGGTGCGTCTACCATCTGCTCGAATACATCGGCACGGTCTTGCTTTGGGCATGGCTGGGCGATATCACGGTGGATCAAACCCGGGGGCGGTTCATTGGCGTTCGCGAGCGTTATATGCTCGTCGGGCGGGTCGTTGGCATGCTGGCCGCCGGCGGGTTCGCTTGGAGCTGGGCTGAATTTGGCCTCGGGGCGGAAGCGTGGGTGGGATACTCCGTGCCGGCCGGACTCGCCGCGGCTTTCATGCTGATAGCAGTGTTGCCTCTGTTGCGGATGCCTGATGTAGCAAGCGCAGTCCGCGGTCCGCCCAAGGACCTGGCAGTTCCGCAGTTCTTCGCGCCGCTTGCTGACCAGCGGATGCGCTGGCTGTTAGCCTTTGGCGTTTGGTTTTCGGTGGCGAACGGGCTAACTCAATCGGCACAATTTCTGTTTCCGATCGTCGTCTTCGTCCTGCCTCTGTTGGCCCGCAATACTTACACCTCTGGCATGCGGTTGGGGCAAGCCGCACTAGCGCCCGCTGTCGGCAAAGCGGCTGACTCGTTGGGAACTCGCAGAGTGTTGATCGCCGCGCAGCTTATCGTCGCAACCGGACCGCTGTTCTTTATTGCCGCCGCGCGGGTTCCACAAACAGCCATGTTGTCTATTCCACTCCCATGGTGGATCCTCGCCGGCGCATGGGTCGCGTGGATTGGTTACGTCGGTCTGAACGTCGGTCTTCCCAACCTGATTCTGAAAATCTCCGGACCTGATCAAAGGGCCAGCTATATCGCCTGGTACTTTGCCGTGACGGGCGTGGTCTACGGCGCGTCGACCATCGCCGGCGGTGCGATCTACTCCTGGTTGGATGAACTCCAGCCAACGTGGCACATCGTTTCGTGGGTGCTCACACATCATGATTTCCTGTTCGTGGGCGGTTTCGTCTTGCGGATCATGTCGGTGCTTTGCCTGTTGCCGCTTTCGGAAGCGCCGCGGCTGCCGCCTAGCCAAGGTGGTGTGAATGGAACAAAATAGACGGCGCGTACAGGCTTCGATTTACAACGGCAGCTTTGCCTCCCCACAAAATAAGAAAGTAGGAATTGCCGATGCCATCGATCAAAAACGTTCACGCCCGCCAAATTCTCGATAGCCGCGGCAACCCAACCGTCGAGGTCGATGTGACCCTTTGTGACGGATCGTTAGGGCGGGCAGCCGTTCCCAGCGGGGCCAGCACCGGTGCCCACGAAGCGATCGAACTTCGCGATGGCGATAAGAAGGTCTTTCTGGGCAAAGGCGTGACCAAGGCCGTGGCGAATGTTAATACGACCATCGCCGACGCCCTCAAGGGGCACTGCGCGTTTGATCAGATCGGTGTCGACCAGAAGATGATCGACCTCGACGGCACGGAGAACAAAGGTAAGTTGGGGGCCAATGCGATCCTTGGCGTTTCCTTGGCACTGGCGAAAGCGTCGGCCGCGAGCGTCGGCTTGCCGTTGTACCGGTATCTCGGCGGCACGGCCGGGCGGATGCTGCCGGCGCCGATGATGAACATCCTCAACGGCGGGGAGCACGCGGACAACTCGGTCGACATTCAAGAATTCATGGTGATGCCGCTGGGCTTGGAGCGCTTCAGCGATGCCCTGCGGTGCGGGGCCGAAATCTTTCACTCGCTCAAGAAGGTTTTGCACGACGCCAACTTGAATACGGCCGTGGGCGACGAGGGGGGCTTTGCGCCCGACCTGAAAAGCAACGAGGAAGCCCTCGAGCGGATCATGACCGCCATCGAAAATGCCGGCTACAAAGCGGGCGAGCAGGTGTGGATCTCCCTCGACGCCGCCTCGACCGAGTTCTACGACTCCAAGAAACAGGTCTACAAAATCGACGGCAAGGCAATCGACTCTCCCCGCATGGTAGATTTTCTGGCCGATTGGTGCGAGCGCTACCCGATTTGCTCGATCGAGGACGGCTGCGATGAAGACGATTGGGAAGGTTGGAAACTGCTGACCGACAAAGTGGGCGACCGCGTGCAGCTTGTCGGCGATGACTTGTTTGTGACGAATGTGAAGCGGTTGCAACGCGGTATCGACGAAGGCATCGCCAACAGCATTCTCATCAAGGTGAATCAGATTGGTTCGTTGACCGAAACGATTGACGCCATTCAACTGGCCGACCGCAACGGCTTCACCAGCGTCACCAGCCACCGCAGCGGCGAAACAGAAGACGCAACCATTGCCGATCT